>JACPMU010000072.1 GCA_016185865.1 Candidatus Woesearchaeota archaeon
AAAGCACAATTATATGGCCTGGCTTAAACTTTATCTTGCTTTGGTACTCGTCAAAATACCTTACCAGACCTCCCATTCCAGAAGGCATTGAAATTTTGTCTTGAGGCATTTTATTTATTAAAATTAAAGTTGGCAGGGCTTGAATAAGCCACCTTTTGTCAGGCCCCTAATGCAATTAATAAATTGCGATAGCCTGTCTCAGCATTAAACTAAGCGTCTTTATAAGACTTGCACCAGCCAGGGCTCACCGTTTCACCCGTGCTTGCAAAAATGTCAATTGGTTAGCTTAATTCCCTCACAGGAATCTTCACAAACATCATTCTTAATCACAGCGGTCTCGTTTCTGAGTGGTTGCCCCCTGTTGCCAGGGCTCACTTCCGTGAGTGGCTCGCGCGTAAGCGCAACAGCTTTGCAGCTGCAGTGGGTGGACTTTCCTCAGCAAAGCATAAAGCAATGCCGGAGCTAAGTACAAACCCTGCCAGCCAATAGTATGGAAATTGAATATTTAAAACTATCTGTTTCAAAGGGCTTATTTTTTCCTCTTTAATACAGCTTCTTTGAGCTTTTTAATCTCGTCAAGCTGCTCAAGCAGAATTCCCTCTTTTATATCCTCTCCAATAGCTAGCAGTATGATGAATATGACCATCAAAAGCCACAAAAAGACAGTCTGCAGAAATCCCCAGCTTACCTGAAAGCCTTCTGCGACAAAAACCCTGTTGATGAAGAAGTACCCAATAATCAGGACAAGAAATCCCACCACCAGGAGCAGCTTCTCAAATATGCTCGTACGCCTCTTTTTTTCCATAGCTTATCAGCTAATCTCCTATTTGAATGTTGCTTTATATATTTTTCTTTTTGAAGATTATTATGCTCAGCAATTGCTCGCCGCTCCAGACACTCTTCTCTTTTGCAGCAGCAAAATTATGCCTTTCAGCATGCTTTTTCGCAAAATCAGGCAGCCTTGAAATTAAGGCAATTGTCCCGTTTTTCTTCAGTATGTACGAGCTTTGGTAGAAAAACTCATTGTATATCTTGTCCAAATTCGCGCTTTTTGATGCCGGCAAGCTTGTGATTATCCTGTCAACGCTTTCTTTCCTGAACTTTATGTCCAGCCATTCAAGCTCTGTCCTGCTGAAGTCTATGAACTTGTCAACACCGGCAATTTTCGCATTTTTCCTTGAATAATCAACATACTTGAACATATGGTCAAAGCAGCTTATCTTTGCTTTTGGCTTTTTAATTTGCCTGTCAATGCTGCTGAAAAATTTTTCATAGTCAATTCCCAATCCATATTTCAGGAACGCAAATTTTTCCTTTTTGTAGTAATTAACAGGAAAGTTAGATGCAAACTGAGCAGCCTCTATCACAATGACTCCATCTCTTGAAAAAGGGTCAAGCATAAGCTCTTTTTTTCCGAACCCGCTTTCCCTTACCAAAGCGTACGCAATTGTTCCTCTGAGAGAATTTGAATGCGTGAAAACCTTGTAATTCCTCTTGTTAAGCTCGAATCCGGCAAAATCAACGCCAAAATAGCATTTGCTGCCGATAATAAAAATAAAAAAAATGATTTCATAGTCTTTCATTTCAGCTTTAAAATTTTTATGCCTCTTCAAAATAAAGCTGCTGGCTTTAGTTTCCGCATCAATGCTTTTGAAATTATGATTTCCGATTCTTATGCATTCAACCTTGAATTTTTTGCAGTTAACCCATTCGCCAAAGCCCAATTTGGCAACAAATTTTTCAAAATCACTAAAAAAATCATTGAATTCAAAACTTCCGAGCAGGTGCAAAACCCTGTTAGCTGACTGGGATTTGTAGCATAATAGGCATAAATCCTTGTAATTCCTGAAATCAAAGACTACGCAGCATTCATTAATTTTGCAATCTGCATCAATCAGTTCTTTAACTTCTTTTGCAGCTGCTTCCTCAATTCCTTTTGAAGTTATGACAAGCCCCTTCATGCATGCAAAGCAATCAACTTCATTTAAAAACGTTTTGAGCAGAATAAGCTCCCTTAAATATTAGCAAAGGAAATGGCAAATAGAAATATTTATATCAATTGCTTCAATCTTACAACTTAATGAAAAAAATAATCCTTGACACGAATTTTTTGATGGTGCCAATCCAGTTCAGGGTGGACATATTCTCTGAAATTGAAAGGATATGCAATTTCAGCTATAAGCTGTACATTTTTGACAAATCCATTGGCGAATTGAAAAATATAATTGAGAAGCAGGCTGGAAAAAATAAAAAAGCTGCGCAGTTCGCATTAAAGCTTATTAAGCTGAAAAATATTGTGATAATCAAGTCTGAAAAAGAAAATGTTGATGCTTTGATATTAAGCAATCTGGGCAAAGACACCATAGTGGCAACCCAAGACGCATTGCTTAAAAAAAAGCTGCTTGAAAAAAATGCTTCTTTAATCATTCTGAGGCAGAAAAAATACCTGCAGCTGGCGGGGAAAGCTTTATAAATAAAACATACATCCTGCAATCCATTGACTGGTTGAAGTCATTTAATAACCTAGGTTTAAAATGTTCTATAAGGTAGAGTTAAAAGACCACATAAGAGTGCCTCCTAACCTATTTAATCTTCCATTGGAAGAGGCTGTAATCAAGAGGATAAAGACAAAGTACAATGGATTCATCTCAAAAGATCTGGGAATTGTTGTTGATGTGTCAGGCATGAAGGACATTGGGGAAGGAATCATAATACCTGGCGACGGTGCATCATACTATGATGTTTCATTCGAGCTTTTGACATTCAAGCCGGAAATGCAGGAAGTTATTGTAGGCAAGATAAAAGACATTGCGGAGTTTGGAGCGTTCATCAACATAGGCCCTATAGACGGCATGATTCACATCAGCCAGACCATGGATGACTTTGTGAGCTTCAGCAAGGACAAGACTCTTGCAGGAAAGGAAACAAAAAGAACATTGAAGGTTAATGACCTTTGCAGGGCCCGAATAATAGCCGTTTCATTCAAGGATGTCCTGAATCCAAAGCTCGGGCTTACAATGAGGCAGCAGGGGCTTGGCAAATTGGAATGGATAAAGGAAGAGGCAGAGGAAAAAGCAGCCCCTAAAAAAGAGGAAAAGGAAACAAAGGACAAGAAAGAGCACAAAGAGAAAAAGGAGCATAAGAAAGAGCATAAAAAATAATTAAAAACAAAAAAAAAAATGAAAAAAAAAGTCTGCAAGAGATGCAAGATGCTTGTCGAGGGAAATGAATGCCCTGTATGCAAGACAAACCAGTTCTCAACAAGCTGGCAGGGGCGTTTGTATATTGTCGATGCAAGCAAGTCACTGGTTGCTGAAAAAATAGGGCTTAAGTCAAAAGGGGAATATGCGATTAAGGTAAGGTGATTTCTTTGGAACTAAAGATTGTCAATACAAAAGACGAACCGTTGCTGTCAAGAAAATTAGTGAAAGCATCCCTTGAATTTGAAAAATCAACCCCAAGCTATGCGGAAGTCATATCATCACTTTCGTCCAGCCTGAAAACAGACGAAAAGCTGGTTGCAATAAGGCACATCTACAACTCATTTGGAAATAAAAAAGCCGAGGTAATAGCCTATGTTTATGCTGATGAAGGCAAGAAGCAGTTTATAGAGCCAAAAATAAAAGTGAAAAAAGAGAAAAAGGCAAAAGAGGCCAAGAAGTAAAGATGGCAGAAAAACCAAAAGCAGGAGCAAATCCAAAGAAAGGAGGCGCAAAAAAGGGGCGATGGAGCCTTTACGAGAAATCAGGAGATAAAGTGATGCGCAAGAACAAGTCATGCCCAAAATGCGGACAAGGAACTTTCATGGCAAAGCACGCAAACAGAGCAACATGCGGGACTTGCAGATACACTGAATTTTCCGGGAAATAAATTATTATAGAAATAATTACTTTTCAAATTTCTGGAAAACAAGCAAATCCTCTGTTGTCAATTTTTGTCTTTTTTTGATTTTCTCATTTACAGCGTCTTCCTTTGATTTCAGGATTGAATCAATTTCCTGCCTTCTTTTCTCTCTTTTGTCAGAGGAAATTTTATCCAGGGAACTTTTAACATCATTCATCCCTCTTAATTTTTCCCTTAATTGGCTGCTGATTTCCGTGAATTGCTTTTTGTATTCAGAGAATTTCTTGAAAAAGTTTTCCTCATCCGCTTTCATTCTGCCTATTTCAGCGGATGTTTTTAAAATTTCATCGTGCAATGCCTGGCTTTGCCTTGCCTTTTCCTGTATTGACCTGTGGATTTCATTTGCTTCCTTCCTCATTATCCTGATTTCATCGGAAGAATCCCTCAGTTTTTTGACTGATTCGTCAATGACAACTGCATCATTGTAAACTTTTTTCAGCTCTTTTATCTTTTTCATCAGCTCCTTTTCCTTTTCAAAGGAAACTGTATCGGTTTCTATCCTGAATTCCAGCTTATCCATCTGGCTTTTAATCCTAGAAGGAGAATCTTTTATGTTAAGCGACCTTGCAAGCGCTGTTTTTTCTTTCTTTAACCCGTCAAGAGCCTTTAATTTTGCAGTTATCTCTTTGTTTATGATGTCCCTTTTTGGCTTTAGCTCTTTTACTTCATTGGTCAAAGAGTCCCTTTTTGACTTGTTTTCTTTTATCTTCTGTATTGACTCCCTTATCCTTTTCGAGCAGTCATCCTTTTTTCTGAACCAGGACTCTTTTTCCCTGTCAAGCTCATTAAGGCTATTCCTTAATTTAGATGCCTCTGCCTTAAGATTGCTGAGCTCTTCAACTAGTTCTCTCGGCGATGCCATGAATATGATTCATCTAACCGAACAATGCGCCAAGCCCTGCTGCTGCAGCTTCCTCTGACTTCTTCTCTTCGGCGGCTTTCTTCTTCTCGTCATGCGCCTCATGCTTATGCTCATGGGCTGCTGCCGGCGCTGCTGCTACTGCAACTGGCATTGCTGCCTTCTCAATAGCTTCCTCTATGTTGACTCCTTCCAGGGCTGCTACAAGAGCTTTGGCCCTTGCATCGTCCACTTTCACATGGGCTGCCTCAAGCACTTTCTTTATGCCTGCTTCGTCAATCTTCTGCCCTGCCTTGTGAAGCAACATAGCTGCGTACACGTATTCCATTTTGTTTACCTCCAACGGTTTCGTCCGTTGACACCGACAAACTTTTTCGCGAAAAAGTTTGATCAAAAAATGTACCATCTTCGATGGCACAAATGCCAACGGCAAATATTATTTTTATTTGATTATTTTTTAAATTAATTTTCTTTTTTCTTATCGTGCTCTTCTATAGCTTTTTTATGAATATCATGGTATAATTTCTCAACTTCCTTCACTTCCTGCTGCTTTTCCCTCATCTTTATGTTTGCTTCCAGCTCCTCCCTTGTCGGTGCTTTTATTTCATCCGATTTAATTTCTTGATTTTCAGTTTTTGGCTCTGTATGCTTTTTTTCAGTTTTCTCTTCTTTTTTTTCATGCATTGTTTCAAAAACTTCAATGTTTGCAGTTCCTGCCAGGCTCAGCATTTGCTGCTCTGCCTTCCCCACTAAAATATCAATAATCCCCTTGTCAAATATATTCTGCGAAACGCCAAGCGCTTTTGCATCATTATGGGCTTTTCCCAGCAAAATGCTTATTGTAGATTTTGTTGGGTATGATGTATAAACTGCAAGATTGAAAGCCCATCTTGAGGCATTAGTTAATCTGCTTTTGTACTCATCTTCATTAACAGACAAGACATCCCTTCCATAGATCAATCCATTTTCATAAACAGCAACTAAATCCAAGCCAACCTCCATTGGCTGGATTCCCAGCCTTGTCAGGATTTCAGCAACCTTTGGCTTGATTTTCTCTCCTGCTCTGACAACAACAGAGTCCTCTTTTATCGCTACTTTTCCTCCTTCAACCCCTGACTTTATGCCAGCCATCGCAAGCTCTCCTATGATTGGGCCTGGTGCAAATGATGTTGCTCCTTTATTGACCATTATGTCTCTTGGCGCTGTCTGGCCTGCCTTTGCAGGAGCTGGTGACTTGCTTTTCTGCAGCGTCTTGCTTAACTTGAACGGATTTTCTTTTGTGAATATCAGTGCAGGCATTCCTCCCAAATGCGCTTCAAGCTTTTCAATTCCATTTTTCTTTGATTTGGTCTGCTCAATTGCAAGCTTCATCAGCCTTCTCTTTGTCATTGTTATGAAAAAGCTGCCCCTTAACTGGGCTCTCATGACCTGAAGCTGCGGAGCCGGAAGGTTTTCCATGTTGACAACTCCAATTATGGAATACTGGTTAATCAGATTAACAAGGTTTGACACAATGTCTTTTTTGTACTGCGCAACATGAGCTTGGATTGTTTCTGGCATTTTATTTTACTTCTTTCTCTACCTCTAATTTTTCCCCTACTTTTACAGGCTTGCCCATTGTGAGCTTGATGTAGATGTCCTTTATGTTGTGCTTTTCGTTTGGCAAAACTTGCAATAATGAGCTGTAAACAGTCAGGGCATTTTCAGCAACATCCTTGATGTCCATGTCCTCTGTGCCTACAGGGCACTGGATTAAAGGGGCTGTCTTGTTTATTGCCCTTACGGTTTTCTGGAGCTTTTCATACAATGGCTTAAGGTTTGCATTCGGAGGAACTACAGAGCCTGACTTAGGATTTGGCATCTTTCCTCTTGGTCCAAACACCCTTCCGAATGCAGTTGCCACTTTCGGCATTATATTGGCTTGCGCAATGAAGAAGTCAAAACCATTAGCGACTTTCTTGATGTCTTTCTTGTCCTTGTATTTCTGGAAATCATCGGACATTATTGTAAAGTCAAAGATTCCCTTTGCATGCTGCTCCAGTTCAGGGCCTACCAAGGCGCATATCTTTACTTTTTTGCCCCTTGAATGCGGCAATGTGACAAATGCATCTATCTGGTGCTCCTGCTTTTTAGGATCAATCCCTTTTAAATTTATGATTAAGTCATAGCTTTGCCTGAAGTTCCTTTTCTCAGAAATGTCCTTTGCCTTTGCTAATGCTGATTGTATCTGCTCTTTGTCCATATTAAAAAGCCAGCGTGAAACAAGCTTTCACGCAACTCGGCCCTCCTGTCGAAACAGTGTAGTTAGCGGGTAATAAATAAACGAGATATTAAGGGATTTAAAAAGGTATCGGGAAAACTGGAAAAATTTGATTTTCCGAAAGATTTATATTCTATACTTCGCATGGATATACTATATGAAAAAAACTAGAATGAAGGTTATGAAGTTCAAGGTCATAGTTGAGAAAGATGAAGATGGCTACTATGTAGCAGATGTGCCGGAGCTTCAGGGCTGCCATACTCAAGCTAAGGATAAAAAAGAGCTTATGAAAAGGGTTACCAACTGCCTTTTCTCCCTTAAATCTTAAAAAGATACTCAAAGCTAAGGAATGGAGTCCAACTTCTTTTGTGTCTTCTTTGATTCCCTTTAAATAAAGAGTTTCAACAATTCTATAGTAGGGTCCTAAAGCTGCTCGGTATTCTTTCATTTTATAAAGCTTTAAAAATCTTTCAATAAGGGACTTATCAACTACTGCAGTAACTCTTGAATCCTTTTTTATTCTTTCAACAAGCAAAGTTTCATGCTTGTAGATATGTTCCTCTTGATTATCCCATCCCCATACGGATTTTTCATCTTCTATACTTAAAAAAATCCTGTTGCCACCTTTTATTGTCCTCCCTCTCTGTTCAATATATTCAAAATCTTCCAAAGTATCAACTTTGTTAACTATGGTGTCTCTCTTTATATTTAATTTTCTTGAAATTTTTGTTTTTGTGACTTTTTCCTTTCTGTTCAGTAACTCATCAACTTTTAAAATTATTTTTGCGAATATCGATAGCTCCATTCTCTTATGCTTTTTAGCTATATCTGGAAAAACATCTTCATATTTTCTTTTTGCCATTTTGATTGCCTCCATGAGCCGTAGCTCTTGATTTTTTAATAATAATCAAGCCAAATAACAAATGCTTGAAACGTTAAAACAAAAATTATTTAAATAGAAACAGCAACTTCCATTTTTCTTGAAAAAAAGGCTGATGGAAGCGGGCTGCTGCTTCTGTGGTAGTCCGTGGAAATCAGTTTTTTACATTTTTGTCACTTCCATTTTCTTGTCATAAAGGTATTTATGGATACTGGTTTTGACTTCTTCACACAATTTTTTTTCCATTTTGACCTGTATCATCTGATTCAAAGTATAATATATTCCTTTTTCGACAATCTCTTCTTCTTTATGTTCATGGACTCTGATGATTTTATTTTTTTGTAATTCTTGGAGTTTTTTCTGAATAGTGCTTCTATCTATATTGAGAAATTTTATTAAATCTTTGATTGTATTAGAAGGCGAATTTAGAAGGTAGTATGCAACTCTGTTATTTAATATTTTATCCACATCTACATCGATATTCATCTCTTCTATCACTTTTTTGAAAATCTCTTCTGAAATTTTAACTGTATTTGCTTTATGCGCTGCAAGTATTGCACGATGAATAAGGTAAATATACAATCTGGGATTGTTTATTGCAGCCGTATCCACAAGCTTAAGCCCATTTTTATCAAAAATGTTATCAAAATCAAAGGACTCTTCATTTAAACATCGCTTGCGAGCCCTCTTACGAATCATATATTCCATATTTTTTGAATCAAGACCGTCAAGCCAAATAATTTCATCAAATTGCCTTAAGAGGTCGGGTACAATAGTAAGGGCATACTTCCATCCAAAGACATTCCAAGTAGTTATGATAAAACATTGTTCGACTTGTGCCGATAAATTTCTAAGAATATGTGCTTTACTGAGCTTATCTTCATCTTTGCCAGTAGGGTAAAATGCAGTATGCATATCATCAAAGAATACTACACCAGACTTACCTCTCATTGGTAAAGCATCTCTTAGATGGCGACTATCTCCCATTTTTCCACTGAGACCTAGCATAAAATTAACGTTCTTCATAGACGATAAACCTTCAGAATATTTACCCAATTTATTGATGAAGCTCATTGCAAATGAAGTTTTACCACTTCCAGCTTGTCCTATTACTGCAATTATCTTATTTGATTTCAGACCTGTTGCCCGATTAAAATGTCTTGCAAATGCTCGAAAAAGAACCTCTGTTTCCTTTTCATAGTTCACAAAAATTTCATGCATCATATCGTCATCTTGCAAGAAATTTGTTAAATTGAAGCGTGAATAAGGAGTCATTGCAGTAACTGCGCCTGCCTCTTCTTGTTCCATTTTTGCAAACCAATCAATTTCACTAGTCATCATTATTCACATTTAAGTGTGCTATCACAGTTCTTTTTAAATGTTTCGTTCACACTTGATAATCTAAAATATATATTGAAGTAGATATATTGGTAAGAAAGATAATTTTAATCACTGGACATAATCCTGCGGCTTTGCACAACAACTTTTTATCTTTTCACCAAGCTCTTTTTCTTCAGCCTTTTCTGAAGCGCTGGGCTTCCTTTCAAATGCTTGAAGAACTCAATCTGCTGCAGCCTTTTTACTGCCTCTTTTTTTGTGTCATAGGTTCCAAATTTCCTGCCTGTTTTCTCAGACATAACAACATACTTGCCTTTGATTTTCTTAATCATAA
>JACPMU010000081.1 GCA_016185865.1 Candidatus Woesearchaeota archaeon
GGCTCAAGAAAGTTAAGCTTGAAGTGATTAGCCAGGATTCCGTCAGTATAGAATTGGTATAGCCAAGCATTTATTACTCCTATAATTACTTGGCCTTACTATGCTTTTCAGACTTCACAAACTTAACTATACTGCCAACAACCTGCTGCGGGTTTAGCCTTGTAGTGTCTATTATAAAATTGTACAATTTCCTGTCCAAATAATTCACTCCATAATATTTCTTGTACCTTATTTTCTCGCTTTCTGCCCTTTTTTTGATGCTGCTTATCGCTTCCTTCAGGCTTTTGCTTTTTTCCTGCTGCCTCTTGTCTTTTAATATTCTTTCAGCTCTTACTTTATCATTTGCATCAAGAAAAACCCTGACTTCGGCATTTGGTATGAAAAAGGCAGTTAATCTTCCGTCAACCACAAAATTGTCCTTTGTTCTGCCCAGCTCCTTTAGCTTGTTGTCCAGCTCAAAGTCTATTGACTTGTTTTGCTCAGCAATCTTGTTGAATTTAAGCAGGCTCATTTTCCTTTCTTTTGCCATCACCCTCATCAAGTCGCCAATAGAATAATGCCTGAACTTAAGTCTTTCAGACAGCATCCTTGCAACAGTGCTTTTCCCTGAGCCGGCTTTTCCCGATATTGTTATCCTCATACATAACTAATTTGGCAATTGGTATATATATTTTGTTTTTTATAAAATAATGTATAAGGTCGTGACATATGTCATGGGCCTATACATTTTTTATAAAATAATAACATTTTTAAACAGCCATTTTTTCTGATTGAAGCATGAAACAAACGCTTTTGGACAAGCTGAACGCATTTTTGCTAAAGAAAGGATTCACTATAAAAAATCTGACAAGGACATGCTTTGACATACTTGCAAGAAAAAACGAGCAGATCCTGCTTGTCAAGGTTCTTGAGGACGCAAATTCAGTCAGCAGAGAGTCAACAGAGGAGATGGCTGCTGTTGCGTCATACATAAACGCATCCCCATTGATAATCGCTGGAAAGGCAGGCAGCAGGCTGGAAGACAACATTGTCTATTCAAGGTTTGGCATCTACACGCTGAACTTCAAAGGGAAGAGCTTGGATACTCATTGAATTCATTGTCAAAAAAAGTAGGGGTTACAAGCAGGATGATAATAAAATATGAAAGCGAGAATTCTGAGATGACAGTCAGCAGGGCAATGAAATTGTATGATTTATTTGGCAACAATGTTTTCAATGAGATTGACATTTTTAACCGGCATCAGCATCCTGCAAGCAAATTTGAGACAGAGGTGTCAAAGAAATACGTGGAGCTTGGGTTTGACGCAACCGAGACAAGGAAAACTCCCTTTGACATAATAGCAAGGAAAGAAAATGAAATCATTTTTACAGAAGTAAGCGACAGGGTTAATCCGCAGATGGAATCCTTGTCAAGATTGCTTGATGCAGACAATCTTGTCATCTTCAACAAGAAAAAGCCAAAGAACATCCCTTCAATGACAAAAGAGGAATTTATGGATTTTGACAGGGCTAATGAATTAGTCAGGTTTTTGAAGGAGTTTTGAGATTTTTATATGCTGAATAGAAAGTTCTCATTAGATGTAGATTTGCTTGCTGGCTGTTCCTTGTATCCAAAGTGTCCATAACAAAAACTGATTTGCCTTTGGGATCTTTGCTTTCTCTTTCAAGCCTGAGCTTTTCTTCCAGCGGCAAATCCAAAACCAAAATTGTTGCAAAATGATTCAAATCTGCGTAATGCTCAGAACCGCTTAAAACATTTTGTGTTAAATTTCCAAGGCTAAGTAATCTGGTTTTTTTCTTATCTGCTTGGAGTTTTCTGTAACCAAATTCAATTCTGTATCCGTCATCAATTACCTTGCTTTCACCAGGAATTAAGCCATACAGCGGGTTTTGGATAAACTCCGCTATTAATTGTTCCACAATCTCATTTGCAAGAGTGCCTTCCAAGATGAACCTGTAAACTTTACGCTGAGTCCATCGGTCATCTACTCTTTGAAGCACTCCATCTTGTTTGGATTCGGCCAATATGCTGTCTAAATCTAAAAGTGTTTCCATACAATTAACTGGTGGAGGTGCCCTTTTTAAATCTTTCTATTTTTCACCTTTGTATAGTAACAACAAATTTTGAGCCAAAACCTTTATATATAACTATATAATTAACGATAAATAAGATGGCACGAAGCAACATAGGCTTGGGAATTTCTGTGATTTTGCTAGTGCTGATTATCGTGGTGCTGTAAAGCCCACCTTTGATTTTTCAAAATTTTCTATAAAAATATTAAAGGTGACAAAAAACATGACTTCACAAAATGCTAGGCAAGGGGGATTGGAAGATACTACAAATGGAGCAGATTCAGCTAGGCTTATGCAAAAGATTTCTGCTCACTTATTAGCAAGAGCAGAAATAGGGGGACCTGAACACAAAATATGTCTCCCACAAGGTTCTCGATATATAAGAACAAAAGGGGGTAATATCTTTATTTTTGATTCCATGCCAGGAGAAAGAAATCACGCTATAGAGGTGCCTGAAGAAGCTTCACACGTTCAGTTTCCAGATTATAGAGCACATAAACATCACATACAATATGGACACGCTTCATTTTATTATGCATAAAATGATACAAAACAAAATTATTCCAATAAACACATTTTCAATTTTGAGCATCTCAATTCTGTTAGTGATTATTATCATTATTTTGTAAGGGCTGAATATTTTTCTAGCCTTTGCATCAAAAACAGTTTGAGATTGAACTATAAAATAGACGGAGGTAAAAAAATGAAATCAAAATTTCAAACAATCAATTTGAACGATTTAATGGAAGAGTTTAGGGAGAAGTGAAAAGATGGCACTAGAAGAAGAAATAAAAGGTGCAGATATACTAATTAGGAATCTGAGTGAGCAAGGAGTCAATACAATTTTTGGTGTTACAGGCGGTGCATCTCTAGAAATATTTGACGCCTTGGGAAGAATTGGAAATAAATACGGAATAAGGTTAATTGATACTGCAAAAGAAGATGGTGCTGGCTTTGCAGCACAAGGCTATGCAAGGTCTACTGGCAAGGTAGGTGTTGTTTTAACAACATCTGGACCAGGAGCTACAAATGCTTTTACCCCTTTAACTGATGCTTATTTAGATTCTATTCCGCTGCTTCTTATCTCAGGACAAGTTTCCAGTTTGATGCTTGGAAAAGGCGCATTCCAAGAAGCGCCTGTAAGTGACATGTCTTCTCCAACAACTAAAAGAAGTTATTTAATTAGAGACGTAAACAAATTGCCGGACACAGTTGCAGAAGCTTCCTATATTGCACAGAACGGCAGGGCAGGACCAGTCCATATCGATATTACAAAAGACACGACACAAAAAGAAACAGTGTTTCGAAATGGTAAAAATAATTTTGCAAAGTTAGATTCGCCAAATGACTTAGAGCACAAAGTTAGAATAGTCTTTGAGCAACTTAAAAAATCAAGAAAACCAATAATATATGCTGGCGGTGGTATAATAGCTTCAGATGCTTATGCACAACTTATTGAATTATCAGAGCTTACTAGAATTCCCGTAACAAACACAGTCATGGGTTTGGGAGGATTTCCAGGTGCACATAAACACAGTTTAGGAATGTTAGGAATGCATGGTACAGCTTGCTCTAATTTCGCAATAAATGGTTCTCCATTGGGAAATTACTTAGATGGAGCTGATTTTGTATTAGCAATTGGAGCTAGGTTTGATGACAGGGTAACTGGAAATGTTTCAGAATTTGCAAAAAATGCGTATATAGCTCATGTTGATATAGATCCTAAAGAAAACGGTAAAAATAAAACTCCGAACATTTTTGTTTTATCTGATGCAAAACAATTTTTACAAAGATTTAATGCCAGAATTAAACAAGAATCTTTTAGAGATGATTATAGTGGTTGGTGGAGACATCTTGATTTATTAAAGGCTAATTTTCCATTAAAATACCAAACAGATTTTAAGGATATTAGGGGAATGGAAATACCAACACAATATGTGATACAGAAAATATGGGAATTAACAAGAGATTACAATCCAATTGTTGCAACAGGCGTTGGACAGCATCAGATGTGGGCAGCTCAATATTTTTTGGTTAACAAACCTAGAAAATTTTTGACATCTGCTGGATTGGGAAGCATGGGTTTTGGATTGCCAGCAGCTATTGGTGCACAAGCTGCTAATCCTGAAGATTTAGTAATTGATTTAGATGGCGATAGAAGTTTCTGGATGACGGGATACGAGGACATGGAATGGTGCAGCAATGGCAAGATAACCAGTATAGCAGCAGGTATACAGCTACTAAATTCAATAACATTGATTTTGCAAAATATGCCCAATTATTTGGAATAAAAGGCAACAGGGTAAAAAAGTTAGAGCATGTTGAACCTGCTTTGAAAGAAATGGTTAATCATAACGGCCCATATGTATTACATGTTGATTCCAGATTTGAACATTGTCATCCTATGATTCCAGCTGGAAAAACAATAAGGGATATAATTCTATAAAATTAATAACCAAAATCTTTATATACATCTGTTCTTATTGTTTGGTTTTATTAGGGTGGATTAGTCCTGTTTTCAAAAAAAGAGGTTGATGGCAATGGCTGAGGAAGATTATGATTTAGTCCCGTACAAGGATATTTCTGAGTTAAAAAGAGAGTTGGAGGGCATGAAAGGGAGAAAAGACGTTCCTGCATCGGATATTTAGAGCGCTGTGCAGAAACTAACGCAGACAATAACTGACATGCTTGAGGTTTTTGGAGCTGCAACAGAGCAGATGAAGCTTGATGAAAGAGAGTATGAGTCAGAGGCTAAAAAGCATGAGATGATTATCACCAAGCTGGACAAGCTTATCGAGCAGAACAGGACAATTGCAGAGGGAATGGTTG
>JACPMU010000079.1 GCA_016185865.1 Candidatus Woesearchaeota archaeon
GCTTGAAATCTTCAAGATACACTCAAAAAATATGAGCTTCGACAAGAAGTTCAGCATTGAACTGCTGACAAGCAGGATGGAAGGGTTCAGCGGAGCTGAAATAAAAGCAGTATGCACGGAAGCAGGCTATTTTGCAATAAGAACCAACAGGACTTTTGTAACCAAGGAAGATTTCTTAAAGGCAATTGACAAGGTTAAGGAAGAGGAAAAAGCCGAAGGAGAGGATTACATAGGAATGTTCGGCTAGATTGAAAGCAAAACACTGGCTATGACTGCAAATACTATTCCAATGCTCTGCACCAAAGTAACTTTTTCTTTAAGGAAGATAAGGCTCAGGATTATTGTAACAACCGGGTAAAGCGCTGTCAATGGAACAAGTATTGAAGCTTTTGTTTTTGATAGTGCAAAGAAGAAAATAACAATCCCAAAAACTCCGAACAGGGCTGTAAAGAAAGCTGCAGTTATTCCTGCAGGATTTGATTCAAATTTGAAATTGAGAAAGAAAATAACAGCTACAATAAGGTAAAGCGCAACAGAACCGACAGCCTCCCACAATATCAGGGAAACCGGATTGATGAATTTCAGGGCATATTTTCCCATAAAGCCCCACAGGCCCCATGCCAATAATATTAAAATGAAGTAAGCATAAATTTCCATTTTCTTCCTTGCCATTTTAGTAAGGCGCACGCTCGGCAGTTACTACCGCATATCATCAGCTTGCGCTTCTAAGGGTGTTCATATCTTCATCGCGTGCACATCCTTAAATAAGGAATGTCAGTTTTTAAGAGTTTCTATGGCTTTGCAGCCTTCCACATGACCTCAAAATACTTTCTGTAGCCATCAGCAATTGCCTTGTTTTTTATTACAATTGCCAAAGGCTCTTCCTCAGTCAGGAGCAACAATGCAACCTTGTCCCCATATATGCGCAAGGCAGCCCTTGAGCTATACTGATTGGGAATAAACCTTATCTCGCTTAACGGGTTTTTCTTTACAGTATGCCTTGAGGCTTCGTCATAAATCAGCTTAAGCCTTATCCTGGCATTTATCCTGCTGTTTACATAATGCCTGAAGTAATGCTTTAGTATCTTTTCAAGCAGATGCCCGGGCCCATAGCCTACATAATCCTTGCCTGTTCTTATTATGTCCTCATAAACTGTTTTAAGCCCCTCCACGCCCTTAAAAAACCTTACATCATGCTTTTCCTGCATCCTGGTCCTTAGCTCAAGCTCAGGCATCAGCTTTCCAAAATCATTTTTCAGGCTTTCCAGCTCAAACTTTTTCTCGTTTATTATCTCAAGGAACCTTCTTGGATTGACAGGGCTGAACATTTTTTTGTTGTTGACAGTCACAAAGCTTACCAATCCCTTTTCCATTAGCCTTGATAGCGAATCATACACATTTCTCCTGTGTATGCCTGACTTTTCTGTTATATGGCCGGCTTGCGCTGTTCCTATGTCCAGCAAAGTCATGTACACTTTTGACTCATTCTCTGTCAGGCCCAACGAGCGAAATATTCTGTACTGCGGCATATCTTATGTGCATATCGCTTAATTTATAAATTTTATGGTGATTTAGTATCACCACAATTCTTTATATATCTTGGTGTATCATCCAATTGCATGAAAGGCAAAAAAGAGTTTGACATAAGTGTTCTGGAGCTGAACACTATGGAAGACTTTGAGGATAAATGAAAAAACCAAAGGGGGTGGTGAAGCTTATTACTCAGGCCAATTAACCCAAGGTTAAAAGATTAATATTAAAAATGCTTAAACAGCACCAAAAACTTAATTAAAAATTAAGAAGCGGTTAAGCATTAAAACGGATAAAAATCCTGAAAATATTAATCCACAACAAAATCGACGCAAACTCGATAAAACCTTGGGGAATATTGGCCGCACTTTATTGTTTTAAGTATTCTGAATTTTCTTTTTGATTTTAAACAGGCACTTTTAACCTTTTCTCCAGCTTTGTGAAACTCATCCTCATGAAGGAAGTCATAGAAATGGACAATTCCATTTTTTTTAATGCATCTCAATGCCAAATCAAGAAAATTTTCTCCTCCCTTGGGCAACGGCATCAGTATCCTGTCAAACTTCTTGTTTAGCCTTGGCATAACTTTTCTTACATCTCCAAGGAACAGTCTTATTTTATTTTCCAATTTGTTTTTTTTAATGTTTTCCAATGCATATTCATTGGCAATAGGGTTTATTTCAATACCATAAACTTCCCTGCATTTTGTATTTTTTGCAATGACTAATGAGTATGGTGCGCAGCCGTTGAACATTACTAAAACAGACTCATTTGGCTTTACCAATCCAGCAATTCTTTTCCTTTCAGAAGACATTCTTGGAGAGAAATAAACCTTTTCAGCATCAAGCTTTATGAAGACATTGTTTTCCTTGCATATTGTTTCTTTTCTATTTTCTCCAGCAATAACCTTTAATTTCGGCGTTCTGAACTTTCCAGCGTATTTATTTATTTTTTTGAGTACTGTTTTAATATGAGGATAGTTTTCCAGTATTGTATTTCCAATAATTTTTTCTTTTTTGGCCAATTCTTTTGAAAATTCAGAAAATATCAGAATGTCGCCAACTACATCAAAAGATGATGGGGCAAATTTCAGCTCATTGGCTGTTAACCTATTTTTCAGGTAAAATTTAAGGTTGTGTTTCATATTAACTGAAAAAATCGTTCAATCCCTTTTGACTTTTTTTGCTTTTTTCCTTTACCAGCCCTTCAATCTGATTTTTGACTCTCTCCTCAGAGAAATCATGCCCGTCAACAAGCAGTTTCCTTATTTTTTCCTCATCAACACCCGTCCATTTCAATTTGTAGTCATTGTCAACAGGCATATTCTTAATCAAATTAAACACCTCTTCCCATGTAAAATCAAAAAAATCATCCCATTTTGCCTCATTGAACAGTGCATCTAAATTTGCGCCGTAATTTTTAACCAGTTTTAATGCAGTTTTCGGCCCGATGCCTTTGATGCCTCCTGAATTATAGTCAGTTCCAATCAGCATAGCCAATGCTATCAGCTGCTCCTGAGAAATTCCCAAATGATGAAGATTATCTTTCAAATCAATAATATCAGGATTGATTATTTCATAGCTCAGCTTGTCTTTTCTTTTCTTCTTTCCAGCCATGTTCAGGTTTCTGATAATTTTAGGCGCTTCAAACAGCAAGGCATCTGCATCGTTTGTTGCAATTGCAAATGCATCATGGTTTTTCACGATAAACGAGGCTTGCGCCTCTGCTTCAGAAGGGGCGCTAATAACAGGCAGCCCAAATGCAGCAACAAGCTTTTTTGCCTCTTCTATCATCTCCTCTGTCAGCCTTGATGTCCTGGCAGCATACTTTTTCATTAATTCCAAATCCTCCTTTTCTTTTGCCTTATCAAAATTTTTCTGCGCTTCAATTTTCACTTCTTTTCTTTTTTCAAGCGTCATATGCTTCAGCTTGGGAGGCTTTCCGTCAAAAACAAATGCCAGCCTGATGCCTTGCTGCGCCAGATTTGATACTCTTGCCAATAATCCCATCAAATGTGAAGTAACATTGCCTCGTGAGTCTGTCAACAATGAGCCATCCCGCTGCCTTATTGAGCTTAAAAACTGGTACAGCCACATCGGAGCGTCAACAATCAAAATTTTGTTATGAAGAAAACCTATATCAATCTCCTTTATCAGCAACAGTTCAGTTAAGGCTACTCCCATTTTATATTTTCTTGAATGTTATATTGTTTAATTCTTTAGCCAGTATTTCCTGCGCTTTTGACGATAATTCGCCTGGGGAAAGAACAATCACAGGCAGTTTCTTGAACTGGCCCTTGACATACGCATTGCTCAAGTCTGAATCGCTGATCTTTTTCTTGTTTCTTGCCTTGCAGTAATACTGCAGGTTTCCCACCACGCTTGGCAGCTCAACCAGAAAGTCTATCTCCGAATTCTTTTTTATTATCTCGCTGCTTATCACATTTATCCTGTTCTTTTCAAAGAATTTCATAATGTCTTTTAGGAAACTGTCTTCCTTGTCCCTTGGCTTGTACTTTCTTGCTTCTTTTGGCTCTTTTCTTTCTTTAAGCTGTTTTTGAATTGATTCTATCGGCTTTTGCTCTTTAATGTCCTTTTGTATTTTTTCTTCTGCCTTTTTTTCAATCGGCTTTTCAAGAATCTGCAGTTTTTGCTTTATCAGGCTTTCAGCCTCCTCATTGTCTGCAAGATACCATTTCCAAAACATCTCTTTGTTGTCATTATGCGTGACATTCAGCGGAATTGCAAAATCCTTGATTTCTCTTAATGCAACCCTTATCACAGGCTCCTGCTCAGCATCCCTTAATATCTTGCTTTGGCTTAACAAGTCAAATGCCTTTTTCTCCTTGTCATTCATGTTTGCTGTGTATTTCTGCAGCATTTCTTCCTGGCCTTGAAGATAATACAAAGGAGACCCTCCTACCTTTATTGTTGAAATCTTAAGCCTTTTGCTTGCTGTAAGCTCTGCAAGATGCGCGCTTGCCATCAGAATATTTGTTCCTATTTCCTTTGAAACCTGGACAGGCAATACAGGCCCCTTTGCTTTTACAATCTCAACAATCCTTTCTCTTGTTTCCATAGATATTGACTAAAGAATGAGATTTTATATATGTTTTGCTGTAATCATGGCCTCAGCCACCTGCATTCGTAATATGTGACATCCATCTCAGAATCCACAATTCCAAGCAATAGCCTTTTCTTTGTTGAATGAGCAACCCTGTTTTTGGCAGCGAACTCATACCATGTCAGCGTGGAGCCTTCATGCACGGGAAATACAACCCAGCGGGCATGGTCCTCTCCTGGCTTAACCCCCCTGTCATAAATCCTGAAATCAGCTCCAAACTTCAATGCTGTCTTTATTATGTAGCCTCTGTTTCTGATGTCCCTGTAAACGCAATACCTTATCCAGAAATTCGGCTCTGTTTTCTGCGATTTTTTCAAAAGATTTTCATAATGGATTTCCTTGCTTCTGGAATCGTAAACCTTGACTCTCTTCTTTTCAACAAGATAAAGCGCTTCAATCAGGGAAAGCTGGACTCTTCCGTCATCAAGAAGGTTGCCGTATCTGCTTTGGTTATAGAGCTCTCTAGCATCGTCCGAGCTTTCTGTAAGCACCCTTTCATTTGAAAAGTATGCCTTGACAGGCTCTCTGTGTTCTTTTGCTTTTTCTTCCTTTATTTCCTTCTTAGGAAGCACTTCTTCAGCGTCTTCCTTTTTCTTAGTCATGTTAATATTAGATTAACTAATGGTATATTGGGTGGTTTAAAAAGCTTTTTAAAGTGTTTTAGAATACAAAGCAGTATGCAAATTACATTTCTTGGCACTTCTTCAATGGTGCCGACAAAGGAGAGAAACCAGATAGCTGTTTTTCTTAGCTACGGCCCTGAAGGCATTTTGTTTGACTGCGGCGAAGGAACTCAAAGGCAGTTCAAGATAGCCGGAATAAGCCTGCCAAAAGTAACAAAAATCCTGCTCAGCCACTGGCACGGCGACCATGCGCTTGGATTGCCTGGCTTGATTCAGACACTAAGCTCAATGGACTACAGCGGAAAGCTTGAAATTTACGGCCCGATTGGAACAAAGAAAAGAATGGAAAAGATGTTTGAGGCATTTGTGTTTGACAAGAAGATAAGCCTGGATGTCAGGGAAGTCAAAAGCGGCATCTTTTTTGAAAATAACGAATTTCAGCTGGAGGCTTATCCATTGGAGCATGGGATTGAAATCCTTGGCTACAGGTTTGTTGAGAAAGACATAAGAAAAGTTGACATAAAAAAGATTAAAAAATTCAGCATTCCAAATGGCCCATTAATCGGAAAGCTGCAGCAAAACAAGCCAATTGAATACAATGGCAAGAAAATCATGCCTGATGATGTCACTTATATTGAAAGCGGAAAGAAAGTCGCTTATGTGACTGACACTATATTATGCGACAACTGCTACAAGATTGCAGAGGATGCTGATTTATTGATTTGCGAAGCTACATATTCTTCAAAGCTTGTTGACAAGAGCGAGGAATACGGGCACATGACTGCAAGACAATCGGCGCAATTGGCAAACAAAGCCAATGCAAAGCAGCTTGTTCTGATACACTTCAGCGCAAGGTACAAAAATACCCAGGAGCTGGAGGAAGACGCAAGAAACATATTTGACAATGTGATCTGCGCAAAAGATTTCATGAAAATCGAGCTGTAAGAATGTCAGTCAAACAAAAGGGAACAAAGGCTGAAAGGGAACTGCTGCATATGTTCTGGGCAAAGAATTTTGCCACAATTCGCTCTGCAGGCTCCGGATCAATGAAATACCCAGGGCCTGACTTGATTGCAAGCAACAAATCAAGGGTTCTTGCAATAGAATGCAAGTCAACAAAAAAGAAAAAGCAGTATCTTGATGAGCATGACATAAATCAATTAAAGGATTTCTGCAGCATTTTCGGCGCAGAGCCGTGGTTTGCGGTGAGATTCGCAAGAAAAGACTGGCTTTTTTTGAGCATTGAAGACATAGAAAAGACAGAGAACGGCTATGTGATTGATGCTAAAGTTGCGGAAAGAAGAGGACTGCTGCTTGAAGAATTAATCAAATAAGCTTAACGCCTTCTTCTCATTGACCTTTCTATCTTTATCTCTTCCTTGACCAGCTTGTCAACAACCCTTTCAATGTGCATCTCTATCCTTGCAATCCTTCTCTCCATCAGAACCAGAATTCTCAAGGAATAGACTATAGCAGCCAAAGTTCCTATGATAATAGCAAGTGTTATCTCCTGAACGCCGAAAGCCATCTGCTCACCTCAATTTTTAATTTATATGCTATTTGCTTGGTTATTTAAATAGTTTTCTACTTTATATCTTTAGATTGGATTTAACAATAGTTTTATTGGCTGCCTTGCCTTTGCCCTTATTCCTGTTCATCATCCATGCCTTTTTTGTTGTATATTGAGCTGGATTCCTTATCTTTGGGCAGAAACTGTCAGGCTTGCATACCCCAATTCCGAGCATGTACATCTCATTGCTGCAGTTAGGTGGCAGTATCTTCTTTTGCATCTGCTTGTGGTACCTTAACTGGCCAAGCAAATAGGCTTCTTTCAAAGGCTCTCTGTTTTTTGCATTCCACTCCTTA
>JACPMU010000016.1 GCA_016185865.1 Candidatus Woesearchaeota archaeon
TTCATATGCTCTTGAGGGTCAGGGCTCTGAAAAGATAAAGGGAGCATCATTTGATGATCCACTAACAAGCCAAAAAGTTTGGGCATCATTGCTTGGCTCTAGAAGATTTGGAACAGAGAATGCTATCCAATTAACTCCGGAGGAAGAGCAAAGGTGGAATAAGCTTACATCTGTTTTTACATGCGACTTTTGCTGCGGCGGCCCAAACAGCGTGACAACAATCAACAGGTGCGGCTGTGCCCATTCTTATGCATGGCAGGGAATGGCAAAATTCTTCATAAGGTACTATCCAGATTATACTGATGAGCAGATACTTGGAGAGATGACAAAATGGAAAGGGCTTTGGTATCCGCAAGGAATGATACAGGATTATTTGGTGTATACAGGACAGCAGCCGGCAACAATACTTACCCATGGCGGCTCAATTGGAATAAGGCAGCAGTTCCTGCAGCAAGCTCCAAGCACTCAACAACAAACTCATGCAACAGCAACTCCATTAGATGACCTTCCTTCAATGGTGGGAGGCTGTTAAATATCCAAATATTTATAAAACAATAAAAAATACAAGGAGGTAAAAATGAACAGGAATATTATAATTGTGGTTGTGCTTGTTGTCTTGGTGCTGCTGACAGCAGTGCAGGCAATACAATTAAGCAGCCTTAAGACGAGCATAGCAACAGGAAAGGTAAGCGTTGGAAGCGCGCCTGCACAAAGCGGCAACAGCCTTCCGTCAAACTTGAATGACCTTCCTTCAATGGTAGGCGGTTGTTAGTGAAAATTAATGGGTGGTAAAATGAAAATAAAAACAGCTATATTGTTAGTGTTAGTTTTTAGTGTTTTTTTGGCTGGCTGCACATCCAGCAATACAGACGGATATGCAACATACAACCAGCCTCAGCAGGGGCAGTATGTCGGCGGAGGCTGCGGGGTTGCTCCGAATGCAGCTTATGAAGACACGCCAGTAGGATATCTAGACGCAAAAAATTCTCAATTGTAAGATAAAAATGGAGCTTACAAAAAGAGAAAAGCGAAAGCTTAGGCTTGAAAAGCTAAGAGAAGAAAGCAAAGAAGCTCAGGAAGAGCATGAGCAAAAGCTTGAGCACCAACAGCAAGCACAAGAGCAGCATTCCAAAGGAAGCAAATCAAAATATTATATTATTGTATCTATTATCGGCATCATTATTCTTGCAGTGTCTGCCTACTCTGTTTACTCGCTCAAGAAGCCGGGCCCATATGACAATTTTGCAAAATGCATAAGCGAAAAAGGCGCTGTAATGTACGGCGCAATGGACTGGTGCAAGTACACCCAGGGGCAAAAGGGAATGTTTGGAAAGTCTTTCAAATTCATAAACTATCACGAATTTGACGAATTGCCAGGAATAAAGAAAACGCCCACATGGGTTATAAACGGCGCATGGCATGAAAACGTCCAGTCCTTTGAAAAATTAGCGGCGCTTACAGGCTGCAAGTTATGAGCAAAATGGACCCTGAAAAAAAGAGGCTTAAGGCGATTTCCAAGAAGCTGAACCTTGAAAATATTTTCATCGGAATAACCATTTTGCTTGGGATAGTGGTGATTTTAAACATTTTTTTGACTTATAATTTAAACAAAGACATAAAAAAAAGTGCGGAAGCAGCCCAAGAAAGTTTAAAGCCTGCAAAAATTGAGCTTACATTAATTAAGAATTCTAAATGCAATGATTGCTTTGACATTTCAACAATTGTAAGCCATGTAAAAAATGCTAATGTAATCATAACCAAAGAAGCAATGTTTGAGTTTGACTCAAAAGAAGGCAAAGCAATAACAAGCAAATATGATATCGAAAAAATTCCAACTGTTGTTATAACAGGCGAAATTGAAAAAGTAAATATTCAAGGGCTGGAAAAAACCGAGGATGCGCTTTTGTTCAAGCAGGCAAATCCCCCTTACACAAGCACAGCAACCGGAAAAATAGAGGGAAGGGTTGTGCTGTATCATTTAAAGGATGCTTCGTGCCAAAAGTGCAGCGACTTGAATGTTTTGATAAGCCAGATCACTAATCCTCCATTCATCAACCTTACAACAGGAAAATTAAGGGGAATTGTGAATATTGTTTATTTGACCGATAAGAGCTGCACAGAGTGCTACAATGCAAGCCAGCACAGGGAAATACTTGCAAATGCCCAAGGCTTTGCAGTAAAGCTTGAAAAGGAAGAAACTTATGACATAAGCGATGCCAAAGGAAAAGAATTGATTGCAAAATACAATATAACGCAAGTGCCTACTGTCATTTTGTCCGATGAAATCAGCGCTTATCCCTCAAGCGCAGGCTTAAAGCAGTTCTATTCCGTTGAGAATGATGGCTTTTATGTTTTCAGGCTGCTGTCAGTTGTGGGAACTTACAAAGACTTGTCAACAGGCCAGATTGTAAAGCCTGCAGAAGAAACACAATGAGAAAAAAAGACATTGTTTTTTATGTTTTGATTTTAATATTGGTAGTTTTATTCCTCTGGCAGTGGCTTTCAAAAGGAGCTTTAATAAGCCAGTTAAGCAAAGCTCAGAATCATAACAGCCAACTGCAGTTATTAAGCGGAATAGGGCCGCTTGCCTCAACGCATATACACGCAGATGTCAAAGTATACATCAACAGCCAATCAATTGATTTTTCCCAAAGAAAATACCAGCTTGCCACAAGCTTCATACATTTTGAAGAGGGCATTGGGGATGTTGTGCATGTTCATGCGACCGGCATGACAATGGGGCATTTGTTCAAGTCATTAAAAGGGGACATAAGCAATAACTGCGTTGCTCTTGAAAAACAAAATTACTGCAATGAAAATGAAAATAAATTGAAGTTTTACGTCAATGGCAAACTGAACAATGAATTTTCAACTTATGTTATCCACGATTTGGACAGGATACTGGTTTCTTACGGAAGCGAAAATGAAGCGGAAATACAAAATCAGCTGGGTTCTATAACAAATCTTGCGCCAAGGTACAGCGCAGAGGGTTAAGATTTTTTCGTTTTTGAAATAATTTTTATTTATTGAAAGTGCCCTATTGTCTAGGCAAACAGTAAAAAATTAATTAACTAAAGTAAAGCTTTAACAAAAACATTATAAAAAATTTCAATCCGCCTTCGGCAAACTTTTGTGCTCGGCGAAACTTTTTCTGCCATTAAGTTTCGCCTCGCCTATAAATATTACAAAATTTAGTAAAAACAAAACCTTTAAATACTACCTATCTTATGTAAAATATATTCTGAAACAGATATGTCGGTAAATGCTTCACATTTCCGAACATATTAAAAATCAAGATTTTTAACACTTTGGGGGTTGTGTTGATGGCTAATAAAGAAATATTCAATGTATTTTTCCGGGAGAAGCCAGCCATGATGCTGGTTGAGCTGAAAAACGCTAAAAACGAAATCTATGCTTCCTCAATAGCAAAGACAGTTGACTGCACTTATTCCCACGTTGTTAAAATACTGCAGGAGATGCAGAAAGCAGGCCTTATTAATTTTGAAAAGCAAGGCAGATTAAAGCTTTTGACACTGACAAAAACAGGCCAGGAAGTCGCTGACAAGATAGATGGCATAAGGACGATATTGTGATTATGTTGTCACTTTAACTTTCAATTTCTGTTTATTAATCTCTTCTTGGATCAATTTCTTTGAAATATCTACATCTAAATCAATCAACTTCTTTACAAGCGGACTGCTCATATTTAGTTTGTACAGCTCTGCTCTTCCAATCCTTCTTGTTTTAACTACAATTCCAAGTTTTACCACGTCTTTCCAGAACCCATGCAGCGTGCTCCACCCAATGTCAGAGTTTTTTGCTATGTCTGTCAAGCTGTAGTCAAACTCCCTGTTGTCTAGGAAGAAATCTATAACTTTAACTATCGGAGAATCCCCAAATACAACTCTAAAAGATGATTTGTATTCCATAATTTGGATATTTTAGGATTTTATATTTCAAACAAGTCATTTATCTTTCTAATCAATTCTTTATGGGTATTTTTTGATATTTTTGCAACCTTTTTGACAGCCAAATCTTTCAAGAAAGTGTGTATCTGCCAGTGTTTTATCTTGCTTTTAAGCGGCAAATTCCCTTCTTCAAATCCCTCAATAAGTATGCCTTCGCTTTTTGGGTTGCTTGTTATGGCGCAGCCGATTATATCTTCTCCTTTTTCTGCAAGCACTACCATTGGGCGCTTTTTGGCATTAATTAAATCAGAGAAAGGAAAGCTTATTATCACTACATCCCCTTTAGAGAACTTTGAATCATAATTTTTTTCTGACATTTTTCATTCAAAGTTCTCTTAGAGAATTTTGACAATAATACTAAAATTCAAAATTCTCTTTAGAGTACATCATCCCACCGCTCATCATAAGGATTGTCCCAAGTTTTCTTTAGCGATGTTTCACTAAGCAGCATAAGGAGATGCTTTTCGCTGACTTTTACAGGCTTGATTGTTATCCTATCCTTATCTTCGCTTATTAGCAGCTTTGAGCCCTTGCCTATATTAAAAAACTCCCTCAGCTTCTTAGGTATTACAATCTGCCCCTTTTCGCCTACTGTAATTAACTCAGTCATACAAGTAGGAATATCCTACAAGTATAAAAAGCTTTCGTTTTTGATTATGTGAAGCTGAGAAGAGAAACCTCATTTTCGAGAATTTATGACTTCTAACTTAATTAAACTCCCACCACAGCTGGCGGCTGTCGTCGCTCCGCTCCTCGCTTGACACCCCGTAGGGGGCAAACCCCGTCAAACTAGAACAGCCAATGGCAAATGTTTTGGTTAAGGAAATCTCAGGCAGTAGTGAACCCTATTTCCCAAGACAGGTTTATGTTACTATTTCAATGAAAGATTTACCTTCTGCCACTAATATTGCTTCGGATGTTGCAAGATTTGCTAAAGATACACCAGCAATTGGGGAACTTTTTGTTGCTTCCCCTGATACTCAGCGTTCCAAGAGGTACGCTAAAGCAATTTAGAAGTGCTCATCTTGACGATTTTGTTGCGATGTGTGTGGCCTCTAATATCGACCAAAGAGAAGGCGAAGTTATATCTAGGAAAGGAAAACCGAATGCCGATGTATTTTATTTGCTTGTCTTTGAGAGAGATTTAATGGAAAAAACAGACTATTTTAGAAATTTAATTCATGCTTCAAATCCTCTTGGTGTAAGAGTTCTTTTGTCACTAGAATATGAGAGACAGGGTATAATGGGATATAAGTTATCAGAAAGGGCAGAAACACCTACTGCAAAAGTAGAAGATGCGATAAACGTTACCAAGGAAGAAATAATCAATGCAGCGAAAAGATATTCAAAGAATCAAGGATCACTATCATTACAGCAAGCTGAATTCATAGAAAGAGCATTATCTCTTCTTCATTTAATGAGGGCACAAGAATTAACTCCAAGTTAAATTCATTCCCTTAAATTTTG
>JACPMU010000077.1 GCA_016185865.1 Candidatus Woesearchaeota archaeon
GGGCAAAATCTCGGAAATCTGGAATGTCTTCCTTATTCCTGTTCTTCTGTTCCTGTACTGCACAATAATCATGGAGATAGCCGGAATCATTGTCAGGGGTATCTCTATCGGAGGATTTGTAAGCCTTGTAATTGTCTCTCTAGTATCGTTAGCGTGCACTGTTGCATAAACCGAGTGGCCTGTGTGAATTGCCTCAAAAAGCACCTCTGCTTCCCTTTTCCTTCTTATCTCCCCAACAATAATCCTGTCAGGCCTCATTCTAAGATAGTTTACAAGCAGGTCAAGCATTGAAATCTCGCCTTTGCCTTCCGGGTTTGGCAGCCTCGTGATCATTGGAACCCAATGCAGGAATTTTGGAAGCTGAATTTCGCGAGTGTCTTCTATGCTTATAATCCTCTGATTAGGAGGAAAGAAATTTGCAACTACATTAAGCATGGAAGTTTTTCCAGTTGCAGTGCCTCCTGAAATAAGAGTTGAAAGCTCGTACTGCACACCAAGCCATATCAATGCAGCTGCTTCTGTTGAAATTGTATTATCCTTTATGAAGTCCGTTATAGTCCATGGCTTTGCTGCAAACTTTCTCAATGTTATTGTGTTGCCTGCAACAGAAATAGGCTCAAGGGTTGCATTTACCCTGTCACCTCCCCTAAGATGGGCATCCATCAAAGGCTCAAGTATTGTCAGCTGCCTTCCGACCCTTCTTCCGATCATCGTGGCATAATGCCTTATCTGGTCTTCGCTTGCAAGCATAATATTTGTCTTCAGCCAGCCGAATTTGACATGGTAAACCCACACAGGATCCTCAGCGTCATTAATTGCAACTTCCTCGAGATTTGTGTCGTCCATCAGTATTTCAATGCTTCCTAAACCCAGGCTTCTTTGGATAAGGTAGGATTTCAGGAAATTTGCTGTTGTTTCATCGGCATCAGGGAAATGCTTGTTAACCAGTGTTGTTATAGCATCCATGAACCTCTGCTCAATAACCCCAGTGTCTTTTGTTGTCAGAATATCAACCATCCCCAAACTTACCTGGGCTGTCAATTCTTCCCTTATCTTTTCAAGAATAAGCTCTGTGTGCTTGCTTATGCTTGAGATTGAAACTTCATATATCGGCACAAATTCGCCCTTTTTCTTGTAAATCTTGATTGTAATTGGTATGTTGTCAGAAATAAAGTTGTATGTTCCAAGAAGCTTTATATCCTCTTTTTTAATTGAGGTTAAGTCTGTTTTTTCAGTGATTTGTGAGCGAGTGAGATCATTTGCATTCGACTTCTTTTTGATTTCCTTTGCAGCGCTTTCTTTTATAGCAATAGGGGACAGCCCTGTAATTTTCACTTCTCCCTTTAATCCTTCTTTTTTAATGGAAGGCATTCCGTCAGAATTCTCCACGCGCCTCCTCAATCTAAACCGCTTCAGCAAAATATACACCTCTTTTTTTAATAATATTTAATAAAATGATGCTGTTAAATAATCCTATCTCTTAATAAACGAGCCCAGTTCTTTTAGTTCTGATTCGAACTGGGTTTTCTTTTTGCTAACTTCGCTGAACTTTTTCTCCAAGTCAACCATTTGCCTGCCTACATCGCCGCTTTTTGCCGTTAACTGGAATGACTTAGCTTTTTTTATCAGCTCTATAAGGCTTTTTTCCAAATCATCGCGGTCTTTGTTTACCCTGTCAACAAGGTTTACAACAGCCAGCTTCTTGTCAAAGAACTCCCTGACTTTTTTTGTCACTTCTTTCACGTCTGCAACGCTTTTCTGCTTCTGGGCTATCTTCTGCATGATCTTGTCCTGGATTTCAAGCACTTTCCTTTCCTGCTCCTGGCTTTTCCCTATCAAAGGATCTATTATTGCTTTTTCCTCGTCAACACGCTGCTTTATGTCGTTTACAAGCGAGCTCAGCTTTTCTATGTGCAGCTCAGAGTTTTTTATTGCAGTGTCCTCGTCCAGAACTTTTTTTTCTATCATGCCTATCATTAATTTCATCTCTGACAATATTTTGTTCAGGAGCTTCTCGCTTTCCTCTATTGACTGGGCTTCTGCCTTTTCTTTGCTTAACTCGTCACTTTGCCTTGTTATGCCTGCAACTACCTCCTGGTATTTCTTTTGCTCCCTTGAGACATCCTGTATCAGCTCTCCTATTCTGAGCTTTGCCTCGTTTTTCTGCTCTTCCACCTGCTTCTGCAGCTCCTCCTTCAGCTGCTGGTATCGTTCTAATTCCTTTAGGTCTTCCCTCACAGTATCAAGCTCCATTCCAAGCTCGCTTTTCATCCTGTCAAATTCACTTTTTACTTTTTTTAAGTCGGTTGCCTGCTTCTCAAGAAAACTCAAGCTTACCTCGGCCTTTCTTACAAAAACATCCTTTTTGCTTGTGAATTCCTTTGCCTTTGCCTCCACTTCCTTTCTTGTTAATTTTCTTTCAACAAGAAACGGCTTTGTGAGCTTGTACTCAACGCTTATAATTCCCTCCTCCTCGAGAAAATCAACCCATTCCTGTATCACAGTAATGCTCACTCCAAGCTCTTTTGCAGCATCCTGCAGCGGAATTCTGCCCCTTTCCTTGACAAGATTTACCAGTTTGTCTACTCCTGTCTCTATCACACTGCTTTCTATTTCCATCTTTACAGAATTTCTTTGATTATATGTTTAAAAATGTTATGGTTTTGCCGGCTTTGCACAATAAGTAACAAA
>JACPMU010000078.1 GCA_016185865.1 Candidatus Woesearchaeota archaeon
AGCTCTGCTGCTGCCCTGCTACAATCTGAAACATTTTTAACAATACTGGCAGTTGTACATGCAGCCAAATTTAAGGCAATCAAAAATGTAGCCGCAGCATTTCTTATTTTTCTCGAGGTGAACGTTTTCATTTCACTCATACTCAATCGTTGCAGGAGGCTTTTGGGAAACGTCATACAAAACCCTGTTGACTCCCCTAACCTCGTTTATTATTCTGGTAGAAATTTTTTCCAGCAATTCGTATGGCAGCTTTGCCCAGTCTGCTGTCATTGCGTCAATGCTTGTGACTGCCCTTAAGGAGATAACATATTCATAAGTTCTTGCATCGCCCATAACTCCAACTGCCTTGACCGGCAGCAAGGCTGCAAATGCCTGCCATGTCTTGCCGTAATAGCCTGATTTTTTCAGCTCATCAATGAAAATGTGGTCTGACTCTTTCAAAATCCTCAGTCTTTCCTCTGTGATTTCACCCAGAATCCTTATTGCAAGCCCTGGGCCTGGGAACGGGTGCCTGTTCAGGATTTCAGTGGGAATTCTGAATTCTTTGCCGAGCTTTCTTACCTCATCCTTGTAGAACTCCTTCAGCGGCTCAATCACTTTCAGTTTCATCTTTTCAGGCAAAGTTACATTGTGGTGGGATTTTATTTTTGAAGCGTATTTGCTTGGCTGCGCGCTCTCAATCCTGTCAGGATAAATAGTTCCTTGCCCGAGGAATTTTATGCCCTTGTGCTTTTTTTCCAGCTCAATCACCTTGCTTTCAAAAACCTCAATAAAAGTATGCCCGATTATTTTCCTTTTTTCTTCAGGATCTGTTATTCCGCTCAATTTTTCAAGAAAGATGTGTGAAGCGTCAACAAAGTAAAAATGCCTGAATTTCAGCTTTTTCTCAAAGAAATTTTTTACTTCATCTGCCTCGTCCTTTCTTATCAACCCATGGTCGACAAAAACGCAGTAAAGCCTGCTTCCTATGGCCTTGTGCAGCAAGGTTGCCGCAACTGTGCTGTCTACTCCTCCTGAAACTCCCATGATGACTGAATTTTTTCCGACTTCTTTTTTTATTTCCTTTATCAGCTTTTTTGAAACGCTTTTGATATGCCAGTCTTTCTTTGCCTTGCATATGCCAAAAACAAAATTTTTCAGGATTTCATTTCCTTTTGGGGTATGGGCAACTTCCGCATGAAACTGGATTCCGTATATTTTTCTTTCATTGTTTTCAAAGGCTGCAATCGGGCAGGTGTCTGTTGACGCAAGCACTTCAAAATCCTTTGGCAGTTTTGCAACCAGGTCCCCATGCGACATCCAAACCTGCTCTTTTTTTGACAATCCCTTCAGCAATTTGCCGTTTTTTTTGACATGAATCTCTTTTTTGCCGAATTCCTTTAATTTTCCCGCAAGAACCTCCCCATTGACAAATTTTCCTATCAATTGCAGCCCATAGCAAATTCCTAGAATTGGGATTCCAAGCCCAAGAATTTTCCTGTCCATTAAGGGCGCATTATGCTCGTATACGCTTGCAGGCCCTCCGGAAAGTATTATCCCATCAGGCTTAAGTTTTCCGATTTCCTTTAAAGATACATCGCAGGGCAAAATTTCAGAATAAACTCCAAATTCTCTGATTCTGCGTGCAATTAAATGTACATACTGCGCGCCGAAGTTAAGGACTAGTATCATTTTAAGTGCATATCATATCCAGCTTGCCCATTTCAAGCGCTTTTTTTATCTCCAATCCTATTCTTTCGCCATAGCTGATTGAGTAGCCGTAAAGATAGCCAGAGTAAGGAGTGAATAAAGTTCCTGGTGAGCCTGGAATTCGCATGCTGACATCAAAAATAACAATGTCTTCCTTTCCTTCTTCTGCAACAACAGCTCCTTGGAGCGCAAATGGGCCGATAATTCCAACAGGATGGTGCTTTTTGGCTGCAGCAACAAACCTCTCTCCAAGCTCAAATGCCTTTTCAAGCAAGGATTCTTTTACAGTAACATTGTAATGTCCTGTTTCAATGTATTTCGGCTTTACATGGCTTAAAACTTCCAGCTGCTCTGCTGCAGGCAGCCTTAAAATTCCATCCAAGTTTGTCTGCCTTCTTGTATCTGTTCCCATCAGCTCTAGCTCATCGTTTAACGGGCTGTAGAAAAAGTTGAAATTGACATGGGCGCCAATGACATATTCCTCAATAACTGCCTTGCTCAAGTCCTTCTTTGTTATTATTTTTTTATTTATCAATTCTGCTGATTTTTCCCTGTAATCCCTGTAGCTTGAGCAAAGGAAGAATGCTCTTTCGTATCCTCTTTTTGCCTCTGCAACTTTTACAATAACAAGCCTGTCAATTTTTTTAGCGTCCTTGAATATTTTCGGAGTTCTAATGCCTACTTTTTCAAGCAGAAAATACTGGTTTTTTGGCACATCCCTTTCCTCCAGTTTTACCATATCCCTTGTGCCGTAGATTGGCACCATAAACTTATTTTCTATATCCTTATAGTTGCAGTAAACCCAGAAGTACCTGTTGTGGACAAAGATTGTGTTTCTTTTTCTTAATTCATCCTGAATATTTTTTTTTGTTATGTCAGAAAACTTGTTTACAACAATAACATCATCAACAAAGCCGATGCCTTCCCTTCTCTTGTAGTATTTTGCGTATGTTTTTTCCCTTCCCTTTTGCGCAACAACAATTGTCTTGAAGCCATGCGAATGCGCTCCCCTGCACACATCAAGCGCAGAGTGGCCTCCTAATACACCTATGGTTATGTTTTTATGATTGTAATTTTCCAATATTTTTGAAATTTGTTTTTGCGTTATCATTTTATTGGTTTTTTTGATATTATTAATTATCAATTGATATTAAATATTATCAATTATCGTTAATATGCTTTATTTCTTTTATTTTTGATTATCCTTTTTGTTTAAATAAAGATAAAAACCATGAAATAAATCTGCTTATTACGTTTGATTTTTCTGCTTGTTTTTGTTCTTGTTTTGATTGAACACTTGTAATTTTTTCAGTAGGTTCTTTTTGTTCATCAATAATTTCTTGTTCTTTTTTAACTTCAGTTTTAATATCTAAAGGCTCTTTAGACTCATTTTTTTGAGTTGGTTCTTTTTTCATTTCTTCTACTTTTATAGGTACTTCTTCATCTCCTACAAATTCAAATATGTACTCGTTCCCCTGAAATTTATAATTTTCATAATTAGCTAAAACCTCTGCTGCTTTTTTTGTACCAATATCACTATAACCAGCAATAATTAAATGGAAAAAATCGCCATTTTTGTATAATTTGATATAACTCTTACCTCTTTGAAAATCTTTATCACATGGTTTTGGATTATTCATTATTTTGGCGCTGATTTCATTAACACAAGGATTTCCAATAGAAACAATATTTTGATTTAAATCTTTTATTTCGCTTGCTAATTTATTTTTAATATTAATATCCATACCTAAACTTGATAAAGAAGATACTATATATGTTTGTGCTAATACATTTGAAGATGATGATTTATCACCAACAACTGTTGTCACATATAATTTGCCTTCTTTTATAAGAAGGTTAGGATAATCGGACAAGCCATTATTTTCGCTTGCAATACATTTCCCATTAAAACATTTAAGGCTGCTGCATTCTTCATTGCAGTCACACTCCTCATTTATGTTTTTTGGGGTTTTTTCACAATAAGGATTTGTAAAATAATCACATCCACTAGTTTCTGGGCATTGTTCTATGCATCTGCTGCTGTCGCACATATAACCTCGGTCACATTTATAACCGCACATTCTGCAATTTTCTTTATCATACTTTAAATCAACTTTTTTACCGCTGCAGCAACTATCTTCTTCACAATTTTCTCCGTAATCGCAAACACCATTGCCACAAAATGGAAGTACGGAACCATCGATTGATATATCTACAATGTGGTAAGCTTCATAACCAAGATGGCAGAATGCTCTATTATCACAAAAATCAAACTCGATGTGGTTTATTTTCATTGAATATTGCTCATCTAATTGGAAGGTTAAATCCGTATACATCTTTTTTGTAGGAATACCATTTATTCTAAAGGTACAGTATCTCTCGTAGGAATTACAACTAATTAAATCAAATGCATACTTCTTTAGATTATTTAAATTGATACCCTTGTAATCATTGTAGTAAGGTCCACCGACTTTCATTGTCATTTTATACCCGCCTGACACTTTTGCATAATCTAAATTGGAGAAGTAATTACGGTCTTTAAGGTACCCATCTCTATATTCTCTATCAAAATCTAAATTATCTTCATTATAAACTTTAGCTAATTGCGCATTAACTAGAAAAATGTTTAATATAAAAATTACTATAACAAAGACTACTTTTTTCATTTTCATCCTAATATTTTTTTCATCTGATTATTTTTAATAGCATTTTTTATTTCAATGGCAATCCTTCTGCCTGTTGACATCGGCATGTTGTACTTGAGCCATGTGTATGGGGAGCCTTCAATGAAAGGGTTTGTTCCCGCTACAATTCTTGCTGATATTTCAAAAACATAAATTTCCTCTTCAGGAGTCAAAATTGTTTCTAAACAGAACGGGCCAAATAATCCAGGAGGAGCAAGTTTCTTTGAAACCTCAACAACTTTCTCTCCCATATCTATCAGCCTTGGCAAGAATGATTCACGGACAACAACAGGTATGTTGCCCACAATCACGTAGCTTGGATCAATCTTAGGCAATACTATCTGGTCTCTTGCGGATATCCTTCCCAAAGAGTCAACGTTGCTTTCTATGTATTCCTGTATTATGTACTTCCTTAGCCTGTAAGGCTTTATTTTTTTATTGAAGTCCTTTTCATTCTTTGCAAGAAAATAGCCCTTGCCTCCTTCAGCTCCCATAAACTTGACAATGACAAGCCTGTCAATGTCTTTTGGCCTGTCAAAAAGCATTGGGACTTTTAGCCCTGCATTCTTGAGCCACTGCTTTTCCAGATGCCTGTCTGATTCCCATTTCAAAATCTTCTTGTTGCCGTAATAAAGAACCCTGAGCTTTTCAACTTCCTCATATCCCATGTAAGTCACAAAAGAGCCGTGCGGGATTATTATTGCATTTTTTTTGATAAGCTCGTTTTGTATCTTTGGAAAGTCCTTGTAGGAATTGACGCTTATTATTTCATCTGCAGAATTAAACATTTTGTAAGGCCTTTCAGAGCCTTTTTTGCACACAGCAATTGTCTTGAAGTCTTCATCGTGCGCTCCCTTGAATATCTGCAGCCCAGAATGAGATCCTATTGTTGCTATCCTGTATTTGAGTTGCGCCATATCATAGGATAGAGCTTTATGTATATAAATTTTACTACCCAGAGGATAAACAATATGGTTATTTACAATATGGAAAATAATCTAAATTAAGCACCACAAACTTTAAATAAAAATTACCTTTTCGCATTGATTATGGCAAAGCAAACAAGTCCTTCAAACATTGCAGTCATCGGAATGGAATGGGGCGACGAAGGCAAGGGCAAAATCATAGATTTTCTGGCTGAAAAAGCCGATGTTGTTGCAAGGTTTAACGGTGGCAACAATGCAGGCCATACAATTGAGGCTGAAGGCAAAAAAATAGTTCTTCATTTAGTCCCTTCTGGTGTAATGCATAAAAATAAATTGAATGTTGTCGGCAATGGATTAGTTGTTGACCCAAAGGTTCTGCTTCAGGAAATGAAATTCCTGGAAAAAAACAAGATAAAAGTGTCCACTGAAAATATTGTCATAAGCGAAAATGCGCATATTGTTTTGCCGCACCACATTGAAGAAGACAAAAAAGTTGGCGGCAAGATAGGAACAACAGCAAGGGGCATAGGCCCAGCCTATACTGACAAGGCAGCAAGAATAGGATTGAAGGCTTACGAGTTTATTGATGAAAATATTTTCAGGAAAAGGTTTGGAAATGAGGAGTTTTACAATGAATACAAGAATTATGCAGAAGCATTAAAGCCTTATGTAAATGACACAACAACTGTCATGAATTACGCGATTGACAGGAATAAAAAAATCATTTTTGAAGGCGAGCAGGGGACTTTGCTTGATATTGACCATGGCACTTACCCGTTTGTAACATC
>JACPMU010000018.1 GCA_016185865.1 Candidatus Woesearchaeota archaeon
AATAATCTTTCAAGCTGGTTCCTGAAGAAAACGCACCTTATTGTTTCTGTGCCGTCATCAAGCACAGCGTTCAAAACATAAGAATAGGATGGAATCACGCTTCCGTGCTCTGTGCATTCAAACAATGAAGCAGTAGGCTTTGCCCTTTTCCCGCACCTTGGGCAAATTTCATAGTATTTTATGTCAAAAGCCTGCACAATTGTGCCCAATAAATCAATGTCGTTGTCATTCTCCTGCAATTCCTTTATTTCCTTCCTGTTTCCGCTTTTGACTTCAAAAGCAATTTCATTGATTGTTTCCCCTTTTGGGTTTATCATAAGCTGGCTCTTGTCATTAAGATGTATTTCTTTTCTTCCGCTGTTGTCCCTTACATACCCTCCAAGAATCTTGACAATAAAATTTTGGCCGAGATTGGCTGCATTGTCAGCCTGGCTTCCCCACATAACAACCCTTATTGTGCCTGTTTCATCTCCGATAAGCATGGAAGCAACCTTGCTCATTGCATCGTTTCTCATGAATTCCCTTGTCTCATAAACCTGCAGCACCTTTCCAACGGTCTCAACATCCCTCATGCCTGTCAAAATGTTCTTGATCTGGAGCTTGCCGCTCAAGGGCTCGAATATCTTGACCCCAAGCTCGTTTGCAACAATATGCGCAGCCCCTTCTTTGCTTATCAATCCTGAAAGCTGCTTCAGCTTTTTTTCTATTCTTTCCTCTATCTCTTCAGTTGTCATCTTTGTCTTTTCATTTATCTTGAGAATTATCTCTTCGTAAGGAATCTTGAGCATAAGCCAAAGGTTAAAGAAATGGTTTAAATATGTTTGGTTTGTTATCTGGAATATTTGACAGCAAACCTGTAGACAACATCCCTTAGCTTTACAGTATTGTCAGGCTTGTCAAAAGCATAAACCTGCTTTCCTGTTTTTGCGCAGAACTTGAATCCCTTGATTCTTGGCAAGTCTATGACTTTGTTGGCTGGCGTTGGTGCTTCAAAACTGGAGCCAGGAGCCTCAACAAATTTGACGTTATTGTCTTTTTTATATAGCAAAAAGTTCTTGCTTAATGGAATTCTGTTTGAGTTATCATCTATAGCAAATACATCTTTAATAATTGGTTTTCTATTTTTGTATTCAACTATAATCCTTACAGGATTAATTCTTTCATTTAAAGTGTCCCTATAGTCATAATTGGTATAATAAAGATTTTCCAGGTTTAGGTATTCTGTTGCTAAGGTTTTGGCCCCTTCTTTAAGCTCAACTTTTGTCTTAAGGTTTTCATTTGTAAGAATTAGGTCAAAGCTTGCTGTTGGCCTGTTGATTATTGCCCTTTCATCAAGCGAAAACCTGCAGACAACATTGCTCTCTTCAATGCTTAGGCATTCATTGAATTTGTCTATGAAGTCATACATAATATCAATTGCCTCGTCCCTTAGTTCAACGCAGTTCCAGTTCAGCTTATTGGCATAGCCCTTAAAGCACTGCTCAATATCCAGCGAATTTTTGCAGTCAGATATTACCTGGTTTAGCTCAATTGTTATATTTTGATATTCTTCTTCCAGCTTGTAGTCAATCTTTGCCTTGAAAGAAGGCATTATTGAGTAAGTTCCAAGAATATTGTCCTGTGCTTTTTGCTGTATTTGGGCTGTCTGCGCCCCTGTTATTGAAGGGCTTTTGCCAGTGTAAACAACTAGGCTTACAAGTATGAGCGGTATCATCATCAGCAAAACCAGGTCTTTTGTTTCCATGTTAGACGATTGCAGTTACTCCTTTTGACTGGGCTCTTTTGTGCCTGTCTGTGCCGCAGCATTCAAAGTGCCATGGCTCCCAAAGGTCATACCTGTTCTCAATGCCATACCTTACCCAGCCTGCTTCTGACATTATTTGATGCAGGGCCAGCCATTCGATGTTGCTCATTGTAGCAGTTGTTCTGTCTTTAAACACAACATCAACTGCATTTCCTGTTGTATGCGGGCATTTTTGATTGTAAGGGTCGCAGACTCTTTTCCTTCTTTCAGCTGCATCGGGATATGTTGAAGCAAACCTGTTCCAGACTGCAATCTGCTCATCCTGACTCCTGTAAGCGGAATTAACAACTAATGTCTTGCTTTTTTGCTTGGCTATTTTCTGCGCTTCCAATAACAATGCGAATGCCTCATCAGTCAGCACGCATTTTACTCCTTTTGCGCAAAGGTTTTCTGTACTTTGCGTGAAGTCCTCTGAATTTTTTTGCTCTATCCTTGCTTCAACCGGCTTTTTGATTGATTGCTTGCTTTCATCCTTCAGAATGTCGAACTTTAATGGGAATTTTGCCTTGCCGATGATTTCCAGATTGTTTTTGACTTCATAATCATAATTATTTATTGGTATATTATATGGAGAAGCTGTTAAATATTGGTTTAAGTTCTTGTTGAAAAAATACACCAGATTGGTTATTAGCGGGCTTTTGTCAAAACACTCTGTTTGGACATAATTATTCGAAGCATCTTTCTTCAGCTCGTACCAGACATAAGCGTCTTTGAATTTTCCGCATTTGTTTAATATAAAAGGCTGGTTTATGTTTATTTCATTAATGTCAAATTCTGAAACGCTGACTCCATTGGCAGCAAGCTCGTAAATTGACTGCTGCAAAGAATATTTTGCTGACTGGTCGATGTAGAAAAGGGCTGATTCTGCTTTTGAATATGTCTTAAAAATAGTTAGCTGCTTTGTGCCTAACGGCTCAAACTTACTATATTTTGAGCTGAATTGTATGAGTGTCCATGCAAGTATTCCAATCACCATAAGTGTTAATGTCCAGTTATACACTAATGCAGCTTTTCTTGATTTCATTTTGATTTGTAGCTTTCTCTTAGTACAATATACAATGTCTGGCTGTTTGAGATTGGGATGAACTGCTCCCCTAGGTTAATGCAGCCATACTGATTGGTTATGCACAATCCATCCTGGAATGATTTTGATTTGAATTCTATTAATGGCTCAATTGAATTCTCTGATTTTTTCTCCTTGTTGATTGATACATGAAACCCCCTTATTACAGCATTTTTAGTTTGCGGTTCGAAATACTCATATTCAAGCTTGTTCAGGATGTGTGTTGAATTTGTTTCCAGCGCAGCCCTGTATTTAGCCGGATCTAATTGCCATAACATTATTAACTCTGCAATGTTGATTTCTCCCCCATCAATAGTTACCGGTGTCCTTAGGTAATCAACTAGATTTGAGGATGATGTCGGAATATCAGTTATGCCTTTCAATTCGCGCTGCACAGAGTTTACTGCCTGTATTTTGAACAGCACAAGAAAAAAGAATATTACAGTTGCAAACACCAGATAAGACCAAATGTCAAGTATAAATTCTGACAGTGCTTTTTTGTTATGGAAGAATTTGCTGTTGTTCATTTTATTTTCTTACAATCACCTGAATTTTTAATATTCCTTTCTCAATCCTGTCGGCATTTTTGATTAGAACATACCTTTGCTCTGTGATTGATTTTACACTGCCAGAACCCCCTACTACAGTAGATAGTATCCTAGGCTCCCAAAATTCATAATTCTCCTTGTTGTAAAAAATAATGTCTTGTGCACCTGCTTCAATATTTTCCAGCGTTAATTTTGCTGCTATAAGCTTGTTGCCTTGCCCATATGTTATGGTTTTTGTGTCAATTTCATTAATATCGGCATTTTGCTGCTTCTTGTATTTCTCAAAATCTATGATGCCGGGATAACCTCTTCCAATGTCGGGATCATAGTAGGATATCACACTTGGAGAATAGAAAATTCTGTTTGTCAATATTCTTGCTTCTGCCTCTGATGCATCTATATCTGTTAATATCACCAGTCTAAGCAAGAAAATGACGCTAAGAAATGCTATGATCAAGTATATAAATTTTGGAATCCATAGTATCAAATGTTCTGAAATTACGCCTCTTTTTTTGTTGAACATCTTTAATTGTTTACATTTATGCTGTCTTTGTTTTTTGAATAGACTATTTTGTGCTCTTGTAGATTTCTAGGTGATAGTTTTGTGTAGAAGAATGTATATGTTGCGTCTTCTGCGAATGGGTATTTTACAACTCCTCCTTCTACTAGCTCGTGTTGCTCGTAAACACTTACTTTGTTCTGCTTGAAATCAAAAATAAAACCAGCAGTTTGGTTAGGGTAATAATATTCTATATTCCCTGGGCTTGCATATATAGTGTTAATTAAAAGCGCGCTGTCTCTTGCAAAATAATTTTTCTCGAATGCCGTGCCCCTGGCTTCGCTGTTCACAGTGTCCAATAATACCAGTCCTGCCGAGAAGACGATTACAAGCTCAAATACATTGAACCATAGCTCTATGTCCATGGCTTTTTTAGAAGTAAGAAATTTGATGCTCCTTTTGTAACCCATGGACTTGAAATTGCATATTTAGTATATTAATATTTTTGTTATTACTTGTTTACGCTGTCTATGTATGCCTTTCTTTTGTTTATTTTGTCTCTGGTTGCGTCATTAACAGGAGCAAAGTAGAAAGTAAATTCTCCATTTGCATTTTGGTATTTCTCTATGTAAATGGCTTGGCTTTTTTGCTTTAAGTTGCTTCCGTCCAAGAGCATGTATTTATATTCTGTTTTGAATGTATCTGGCACTAAAGAATCATAAAAAATATTTTGAACTGCCCTTTCTGTGCTGTATGCAACGGCAGCATCACTATCCTTCAAAAAGTAGGCAACTTTGTCAAATTTTATGCACGGTTTGTAAGGGTTGCCGCTTAGCACAGAGCTTTGCTTGAAAAAGCACAGGCATGCTTTGTCACTGCAAGAGTTTGGCTTTTCTATCTTTAATCCGATTATTTGCAAGTTTTGCTGTGAATCCCAAGCTTTGTTGTAACCCACGATAGCTGCTGCCCCGATAAAATAATTAATCTGAGTGTAGTCGAGTTTTTTATCGCTTTTCAATAACTCTTGCACTTTTGGGATTAAACCATCTTCAAAATTGGCCAAAGAGCCGTCGTCTCGCTCGCTGGTGAATGATGAATATATTTTATATACAATAGCAACAGTGGAAACTAATATTACTGCAACTAATGCGAGTGTTATTGCTTCTTGAAGAGTGAAGGCTTTTTTATTTCTAAACATGATTGTAATTATGTTATCGGGGTAAACAACAATATTCTTTGACCTTATAATCTCCAGAACCGCAGCCAAGCGCCTTAAAATGGGCTATCTCACCTTCTGAGCAGCTTTGCTTACATTCTCCATTCTGCCCTTTACAGGTTTGGAATACATCAAGATTTGATTTTGCTTCTGATGTGCCCCTGCCTATGAAAAATATGCTAATTACAAGCACAGCAAGACCTATAGCTGCAAAAATTATCATATTTATTCCAATGCTTTGTGATTTAAGAGACGATTTCAAGATTTTCTGACCTCCGTTTATCATTTCCTAATTCATAGATAAAATAATGTCCTTTAAAACCGAATGTGTATTTTCTGTTGGGAATATACCATTTCGCTACTATTTTATTACTTTTGAATATAGGACTTGGTAAATATTCTTCTTTTGGGTCAGTTGCTCCATATCTAAGGTCTGTGTATACATTTAATTTAATAGTTTTGTCATCACAAGTGTCGCTGCCTTCAATTACAATACTTACTTCTTCCCCAAATCTTGCTTTATTAGGTTGCCAATAATACCTCTTCACAATGCATTCTCCGGTTTTTGTTGTGGTTGCTTCTGCTTTTTTGGTTTCTATTCCAACTAATTTTTTAAGAGGCTCAAGAATGCTTGTTACTGACGTGCCAATAGAATGTAATGTTATGTATGCAACTGTTCCAACCAAAAAAACCACGATTATGATTCCAACGACAAATCCTATGGAGCCTTTTTTGTGTTTCATTTCTATCCAAATGGGAAAATTTTTTGTTTTATAGCTGTGAATGTTTCATTAGAAAATACGCCTGCTTTTTTCATAGTCAAGAATACCGCAAGCGCTAACAGAATATAAAATGCTATCCATAAGGCAACACCTATTCTAGCATTTTTGTTTTTTGTACCCATATTTAGCTCATCATTTTACCTTTTTAAAAACGTTTTCATTTCTTCTGGATTTTTAGATAGTCCAGACCTTCCAGCTGGGTGCATTTTAACTGCTCTAAATTTTGCCTGTTGTATTCTGTAACGAGAATCCTTGCTCGCCAGTCAGCGCTTCTGTCAGAGCCTACAAGGTAGCCCGTTGTGCCACCAGCACCTGTACCAATTGCTATAAGACCAACACTTGCAAAACAACCAATCAAAGTTGTACATAGAGCTGCTGCACCTAAGTAGTAAAAACCAAGCCCAACTCCAGCTAGAGCACCTGCTGTTCCGCCTCCAAGCATAGTGAGTCCAACTGGCTGACCTACACCGCCAGGGTAAGCATCCTTGTACATAACAAACATCACAGCAAGTTTTTTTGAGGTATCTATAAATGCATTGTTCTGCAGCTCTAAATTTTCAATCTGGGTCTTTTTATCTCCCTGGGCTTCGATTCCGGATAAATAATCCATATACTTCCTCTCTGATCCCGGGATTTTTGTGTCAGAAAGGTATTTTGTTAATTCGTTCAATTTCTTGCCTTTGTCTTCAAATTCCAGAACCGAGCAGAACGCACAGTAGTTAGCATCTTGAGTTGAAAAAAGCTCTTCTTTTCCTTCAAGGTACATATCCCAGCAGAGTGACATCTTTTTGGCAATATTTTCATATTCTTTTCCGGAAGGGACATTTACACTCTCTGTTCTGCAGTGTTTCACTCCTTGCTCTGCTATAACCCAGTCAAACAGTTTGACTCTGGTCTTTACAATGCCGATATTGCCATCTTTGCATATATGGTAATCTGTCAACTCCCCGCTCAATGCTTTTGTTTTGCTGAATAATGGGAAAAGCAATAATAGACCTACAATAGTCAAAGCTCCAATTAAAACCATCCAAAATGCCTGTGCCGCTCCTTTATCGCTCATTTAATTCACTTTCCTGTCGCATATTTTGTTAAAATTTTCCTGAGTGGCGGCATAAACAAAGTATGTGTCTTCCCTTCCAATCAATCTTCCGTTGAAGGCTATTGCTGAGGCAGTTCCCTCCTTTATTCCTATAAAGAATACAGTATAAATACTGCTTTTTTCTACTGGATAATTATATTTTCCTGGAATTATTTCTTTTTCTATTCCGTATTTTATCCAGTCTTCCTTATGCGCTTCATCTCTTGTAAGAATATCTGCATATTTTTTATCTTTGCCGGGCGCATTATTATTTTCTAAGTATTCCCTAACACCAGTAAAAGAGTTGCTGGCAACATCCCTATCAAATCTTATATTGGAGCATTCCAAGCATATGGTTGAGCTAGACAACCAGCTTCTGCTGAAGGCCTTGCTGTTGATTCCCCCTCCCATTTGCAGGCAGCTGCTCATCAATTTTGCAAAAAGCTCATTTATTTTATTGTCGCTTGCAGAGAATTCTTTTACTATGTCTATCTCCTTGTTGTTGCCATCTTTATTCTCTTTGATAATGTTATTTTAGACTATGTAGTCTCTTATTGAGCATTTTGCCCTTGTTTCTTCGCTTGATAATATGGAGCCAACAATAGAGGTATAACATGCTGTAGCCTCGCTAAGATCTGAAGCAAAAGCTGTTTGCCTTTGAATCAAAGGTATAATTATGATAACTGCCACAACAAGTATAACCAGCCCAATAGCTGTAGAAAATCCTCCTCCTTCCTCCTGCCCTTTTTTACTTTTATTTGACAGATCCATATTAAAAAAAAGTATCTTTAATACGCTTTACTATAAGTTTAAAAATAATATAAATGATTAAAAGTCCAAAAGCAAGAAGGGTATAAAAGGCTGTTGTCTTCCAAGTTCCTGCGCTTTCTTGACCTTTTTTATAAACACTTTTAATTTTCACAAGAATTAACTTAAATAGTTTGTATATAAATATTTGGGTTAAAGATTATTTTTGGCAACAACAGACTCCATTTGATTCTGTTATGTCCGCATAAGTTCCTGGAATATATGCCCTATCTGATTGTCTCCTACAGTCTTCTGCAGCATCTTGTAGAGATGATCCTGTACGTACCCCAAGGCTCATGCCCAAAGCTCTGCAGCTATTTGAGCATGACGCAGTTTGTCCTACACCCTCACTGAAAACCTTGAACCTACCCGTGAACACAAAGAATAGCACTACAAGCACAGCAAGAGCAATGGCAGCTATAATTATCGTATTTATAGAGATGCTTTGTGATTTTTTTGAGGGCATAATGATCCAATAGAATGTCTCTTTAAATATTTAATTATTTTGACCTGCAGCAGCATCCGTATTGGCCGTCCTTGTAAGTGCCTGCTATTAAAGATTCGCCGGTGTTGCAACTCTTGTCAAATTCTGTTAAAGTTTTGCCAACATCTGCATTAATACTTAAGCATTTCTGGGCGCAGGTGTCTGTTTCCTGCACTCCCTTTGTAAACCCTCCCAGCCTTCCTGTGAATATAGCGAACAAAACTACAAGAACAGCTAGAGCAATGGCAGCAACAATGATTGTGTTGATAGAAATGCTTTGTCCTTTCTTCATTCAGATTACCTCTTTAGATAGCATTTTATTATGGAAGTTATATATAAATATTTGGATTTTTGAGGGCAATATACCTTTAACAATGCTAATAACAGATAATTCAAAAAAACGAGAGCGACTTTTATATGTATATTGTGGAGCACTATCCTTGCGAAGCGGATTAAAAAATTTAAATTATTCCATATTAGTTAACTTTACCCGCAAATATCAAGTTTAGTGTACATTGTGGCTGTGCTTATCGGTATGGGAAATATTTTTGATCTTTTCTCTGCTTTGCATGCTTTTCCAAGCTTTATCAAAGGCGATTTCGGGTCTGTATAGGCCAAGAACTCATACTGCATGTTCCATTTGTCCAGAGTCTGGTCAAATATGTAATTAGCAGTTGAATTAACGTAGTTGCATGAATCCTGTCCATCATCGCATGTTATGCTTTTAGCTTGCGAGCAATCCTGCAGAAGCTCTGTTATTGTAAGCTGTGAGCAGTCTATGGCAGCTGTCTTGAGCAGCGTGTTGAGCATGTTGGAAGCGAGTTCAGAGCTGATAAACCCTTTTCTGTACTCTGTTGGAGACTTGAGCACCAAAAACCTGACAACAAAGATTGTGGCTACAAGTAAGAGCACAATAACGATAGCTAATCCAAGTATTTCCATCTGGGATTTCCTTGCTTTCATTTTTACCAGTTTTATCTGAACTGAGTTTCTATTGTCAAAACTCCAAACCCGTGCTTTCTTGAGGCTGGATCATACAATGACACAGGCACGTTTGTAACAAACCTGCTGCTGAAATCATCTGTTTTTCTTGAATATAAGCTCCACTTTGCCTCATCAGGATATATCTGAAGTACATTAACATCGCTGAATTCAAGCAGGTCATAGTAATAAATTTCATTCTCCCTCATTATGCTCTGCGCATACTCAAGCTTTAATGTATCAATGCAGTTGTCGATTATTATGTTGTCTTCGCTGCATTGAATCTCCGGCAGAAACATGATTCTTTGCGATATCCCGACAGAGCGGAGCTGCGACAGCTCCTCTTTTTCTATGTCTATGTTGCCCTTGATGACCTTGACATAGAACATAAACCCGATTATGATCAGTATAAAGAATACAAATAATACAGCGATTGTCTCTCCTATCTGGATCTGGGCTTTTTTCATTTTAATTTAAAATTCAGTAAATCAGTGT
>JACPMU010000005.1:0-2322 GCA_016185865.1 Candidatus Woesearchaeota archaeon
GATATTCCTCTGCTGTCCTTGCACCTTACATAGAGCTTGTGCATTGTTAAGTCACCAGGGGCAATCCTGTTAAAGTCTTGCATTTTATGAAGCGTTCCGGAGGTGATTGTGAACTGCTCCATCGACTCGTATTCAAAATTATCATCAAGGAAAAACTTGCATACTGCATTGTTGTCTGTCTCAATAGCAAGGTCAAAAGTGTACCTTGATGCTGTTCCGAATCTTGGATTTGACAAAGTTATTGTGCCGGGATTTGCGTCAACAACAAAATTCACTGTTTTAGTTGCTGTATTTTTGGCAAAATCCTCGCCTGTTATTTCAAGGGCCTTGTTTCCGTCTGAAATGTTGAGCCTGGCTGAATAAGCCTTGTTGTCTATTGTTGAGAATCTTTCTTTAAGCTCTTCAGAGTTTATTTTAAGCGATTTGATTAATGATTCCTTGTTGAATGTGACTATTATTGCAACAGCTGACGTGTTGATGACTGCGCCGTCAGGAATAGACACCGTTATTGTTGGTACGCTGTTATCAACAATGATGAGTTGGTTTACTGCCTGGTCCATGAAAATATTATTTCTGTTTTTGGCGTTAAGCTCAAAAGTGTACTCACCATTTGGAAGATTTTCTGCCACTGCAAAGCTGACTTTGGTGCTTGGCTCTGTGTTTGCCTGAAGCTGCACTATTAATCCTGTTGCTCTGTTAACAAGCCTTGAGTGCGTGACAATTGCAGGCTCCAGAAACTGCACCTCAATCACAGGCTTCTGGTTGTTGGTGTAAATTTTATCAAGCACCTTTGTTCCAGATGTTACGTTGATGCTCAATACTTTTGGCCCGTTTACATTGTCATGAACTTCTATTGTTATTTTTTTGACATCTCCAATGTTCTTGGCAGGATCCTGGGAATAGTACCTTATGACATTTTCCCCTTCAGCAAGCGACAAAAGTTTTGTGCCGCTTGTCCCGTCAAATGCATTAAGGTTGCTTATCACCACAACCCTGTTTGCTGTTGACGCATTGTAAGGATGCCCGTTTTGGCCGCATGGCTCAGCGCATAAAAAGGTCATGTAATCATTTGATGTCTTCAGGATGACTGAGCTGTTTATGCTTGTCCTGTCGCGAATTTGTATTATAAGATTGTCAATAACCCCTTTTCTCAAGATGGGAAGCAAAGTTGTGTTAGGAACAAAGTAATCGCTTTCGCATGAAGAAGAGCTGCAGTCAGCCATATTGTTTCCATCGGCATTTTTCACGCATGCATTGTTGATGTTTTGGCATGTTTTAATGCCGCACTCATCAGCTGAAGGGTTGCTTATTTTGTTGTTCTCGTCATGAATTATCTGGGAACTGCTGCACTGCCCTGTTTCATAATCGCTGCACACAACATCATTGCAGTTTTTTGACTTTCCATTCCGAAAGTAGCATTTAAATGCCCCCTCAGACAATACGTTTGACTTGTCCCTTGTGCAGAAATCAAAAACCTCATTGAAAGAGCGTGTATTTTCCAGCGTGCCTGTGCCTTTTTTCTCGCACCACTGGCAGTTGTATTCTGTTGTGCTCACGCATGCTCCTATTCCAAGGTTGCTTGAAAGGCTCTTCCATCTGCAGTTTCCAATCTGGCAGTTGTCTCTTGCGCATGATTCCTCGGTTTTATAGTCGTAGCACGCCATTGAAGGATCGCAGCTGAAGCATGAGTCTATTGTTGTGTGCGACCTGTCGTAGAAGCAGTATTTGCCATCCTCGCATGCCTGCTGCGTGTAAAACAGCCCAAACGGGTTTGCATTGAGGTAATTGCAGTTTATTTTGCTCAGGCATTCAGGTTCATTATTATCAACGAGACATATCTGAGTTGCTGAGCATGAAGTCCCTTCCGGAATCAGCTTGTTTGATGTATCGCAGGAAAATGCCTTGTTGAACTTTTCTCCAAATCTGCTTTTCACACCCTCTGCAAAGGTTCTTGAGAATATCTCCGGAAAGCCTGCTGTTAAATAATTTTTATATCTTGTGTAGTAAGGCTCGTGAATGCAGAAATTGTTTGATGACAGCTGATCAAGGCATTCAATATTTCCAAGCGTTGCTGTTTTTGCTTTTGTCGGGGTTGCTATCTGGAGATTGTATCTTGACTTTATTTGATAAGTATATGTTGTGTCAAACAATAAGTCTCCTGACGAGTCCTCAAAAGAGTTTGTGTTTGTTGTGCCTACAATTGCAAAATTTGTGCAGCCGCTCTCTTTGCATCTCAAGATGTCGTATGAAACAGCTGTTTCGCTGCACTCATCCTTCCAGTTAAGAATAAATTTTTTTTGGCCCTTTACAGATTTTATTTCA
>JACPMU010000005.1:2381-4435 GCA_016185865.1 Candidatus Woesearchaeota archaeon
AGCTCAGGCACATATGCAGGGTTGGTGCAGCCAGCACCTTCAACAGAGCAGCTTCCTCCGGACTCTTCACTATCTGAAGGGGATGTACATCCCAAATCACCTCCTTCAAAATCAGCGCATCCGTTCTCGTCATTATCATGGCCGTCATTGCATTGGGGTATTGGGCATAGCACATTGCAGTTTGTCTCGCCTTTGTGAAATATCTGCCCAGTTCCTTTGCATTGGGCTTCAGGCTTCGGATCGCCGTCAAGCTCGGAGCAGCAGCATCCTAAAGTGCATGCCTCAACAAGTCCGCAATCCTTTTCCTTAAAAAAGAAATTGTTTACGCAGTCGTTGTAGTCTGTTGGTCCTGTGGGGTTTTGTTGTGAATTATAAAATTGCTGGCGGTTTTGATTCGTATCCTGGTTTGGGCAGCATTCAGCATCTCTGTATACCCACCTTACATTAGTACATGCTCTGTCTCCGGCTCCTGGATTGCTGCAGCATCCGGTTTCATCAGCATATGCAGCGTTCAGGCTAAGCAGGAACAAAATACAAACTATAAACACCTCTTTTTTTGATATGTTCATTTCCTATTTACAGTTACAATCTGGTAATCGGAAAGCTTGCCGTCGCTTACCTCAATCCTGAATTTCAGCTGCGGCGCTTCCAGTTTTTTCGGGAATATTGCCGGATTTTTTCCGGACTCTCCTATGTAAAAACTGGTTTCCATTTTGTCTTCATCAGGATCTTCTGCTTTTAATTCATAATTTTTCAATAAATCTTCCTTTGTGATCTCATATCCCTGTGGAAACTCCAGTGTATTCTTCTTGATGTAATAGAGCGCAGGAGCCCTGTTTTTTCTTGCGAATATGTACTCAAATGGCCTGCCATAAACAAGAAGGTTCTCATCTGTGACAATTATCAAATCATCATTGGAAAATATATCCTTGACTATTTTTGTGTTTGCAGGCACCTTGTAGTTTTTGCTGTCGCTTATGTTGAATTTTATATTTTTAATTTCATTTTGTATGATGTCTTTTGCAAAGGAATGCGCATCCCTTATTCCAACGTCCAGAACCGTTGAGAAATCGTTAAGCTCCGTGATTTCATTTGTTGCGGTGTTTTTTATTTTTATAGGGATTTCTGACCTGACAGTTATGTCTGATGCGCCTATAGTCACAGATGTCTTTGCCTTGCTCATTGTGATTTCAAGCCCTTGATTCTTAAAAAAATCGAGATTTGCGCAGCTTTTCATGTTATTATCAATGAATGTCTCTAGTTGTGTCTGAATTGAGTTTGATCCCTCAGAGGAGTTAAGGGGAGGAATGTTGCTTATGCCAAAAAATCCGTCAAAGACTTCGACATTGGAAGCTGATGTTCTGTAGGGGAATGTCTGCCAAGGGTAGTCTGGAATCTCTGATGAATGCGGAGGCAAAGCAAATTTGGGGGGAAGTATATTGTATGCGACATTGAACGCATCGTGCCTGACAAAAAAAAGCCCCTCATCAGTATCCTGGTAATCTACAAGAGTGCCGCCTTGGCTGGAATAAATATGGCCTCCTTGCTTTCCGACCAGTATAATTGCATCTTTTGCAAGCTTGTCCACACATTTTGTCACGAATTCCTTGATCGGCTGCACTTCTATTGCTGTTTCCTGCGTTTTCTTTATGCTCTGCTGGCTTTGTTTTTTGACTGCTGATTTCGAAAGGTACAGGACTAGGCTGATTATTATAAATAACACCAAGCCAACTATCATGAGCATAGTCAATTGAGATTTCTTCGAAAATTTTTTGAATTTTCGAGGCACCAAAAATCTTCGATTTTTTAGTGTCTTCATTTTATCCTTAGCTTTGATGACATATCGGGCCATATGGACTCCGGATTTATTGTTGTAAACTGGCTGCCTTGGACAATAACATAATAATTGTTGCTTTCCTTTTGGCACGATATTCCCGACGAAGCGTCTTTTTTTGCGAGGCTGAATTGCTCCACAAGCTTGCAGATGTCGGTCTCGAAGCCATTGTATTCTATCACCGCATTCTTGAAGTTTGTGCCTTCCAAAGAGCCCCTTA
>JACPMU010000080.1 GCA_016185865.1 Candidatus Woesearchaeota archaeon
CTGTTCCCATTTAACAGAAGCCCATTTATCGGGCAGGAAGGAATGAAATTGGAAGGCATGTTTGGCGAATGCGGGGCAATGGAGCATATCCTTCCCAAAGTTCCAAATGATTTTAAAAGAATGATAAAATTTTTATATGAGGCATTTCCTGACGGCTCTTTCCTAAATGCCGTGCAAAACGACATTGTCATAGAATGGGCGAACAAATCCATTGTAGATTTGATAAGGAAAAAGATTATAAAGCCTGCGATGAATCTCCAATATACTTTTTTATTGGACAGGATAAAAAATGCTGAAAAAACCGACTTCACGGACTTTTTGGTTGAATCAAAATATCTTGCAGAAAAGGATATGGAAAGCTTGATAGAAAGATTTGATGATAACACGGATGCAAAGGAAAAGATAAGCCAATTTGCAAGCTCCTAATGGCTATTTCATCACAGGATATGGGAATTTTAGAGGCAAAAAGCAGCATTCCAAGGTCTGTTTTAATGGAGAATGCCGGAAAGTCTGTCTACCAAACCATAAAGCAACGGTTTGACTTAAAGGACAAGAAAATTCTTGCTGTGTGCTACCACGGTAACAATGGTGGAGACGGGTTTGTGGCTGCAAGACACCTAAGTGACGATGCTGAAACAGACATTCTTTTCATTGGCGACGAATCAAAATTAAAAAAAGAGGCGCTGGCAAATTTCAGGAAAATCGAGCACAATGAAAAAATACAGTTTGTTGATGATGGAATTGATTTTGGCCAATACGACATCATTATTGATGCTGTCCTTGGCACCGGCCTACAGGGAAGCCTGAGCAGGGAAATTTCTGCTGTGATTGATGGCATAAACAATTCCAAGGCATACAAAGTTTCTGTTGACATACCGACTGGAATGGATCCTGACACAGGGCTCGTGATTGACAAGTCTGTCAATGCAGACCTGGTTGTTACATTCCATGACATAAAAAAAGGGCTTGAATCAATGCAGGAAAAGACAGTTGTTGCTGATATTGGGCTGCTGAAATGAAATTCTACAAAATGAAATTCGTAACAAAATCCCAAATAAAGCTGCCAAAAAGAAAGTCAAACAGCCATAAAGGAGATAATGGACTAGTTCTTGCTGTTGGGGGCTCAAGCGATTTTCCAGGAGCCATTGCATTGGCAGGATTGGCTGCTTTAAGAAGCGGCTGTGACTTGGTGAAAATCATTGCTCCTGAAAAAGTTGCATGGGCGGTAAACGCCTATTCTCCTGACTTGATAACTGTAAAATTAAAAGGGGATTATTTTAATTTAAATAATTTTAATGCTGTTAAAAAATCAACGGAAAAATTTGATGTTTTATTGATTGGAAACGGGATTGGGTTAAGCAAAAGCACAAGGCAATTCTGCAAAAAAACAGTAAAAAACATTAAAAAAATGAAAGTCATTGACGCTGACGCCATTAAATCAATATCAATGAGTGATGCGGAAAATTCAATAATAACTCCGCATTCAAAAGAGCTGGAATATTTTTTGATTAATTCTAAAATCAATAAAAACATCATTAAAAAAATAAATAATGATAAAATTATCAAAAATAAATCAAAACTAATAAAAAAAACAACTCAAAAATTTCTGGATAAAAACAACATCATCCTGCTGAAAGGCAAAGTTGACATCATTATCTCAAAAAACAGGATATTTTATGCCCGCGGCGGAAATGCCGGAATGACCAAAGGGGGCACAGGAGATGTTTTGGCAGGATTGTGCGCCGGATTTCTTGCTCAGTCAAAAGACTTGCTCCAAAGTGCGATAAATGCATCTTATTTTAACAAAAAAATTGGAGACATCTTGCTGAAAAAGAAAAAAGGATTTACTTATCTTGCATCAGACATGGTTGAGGAGATAAAGAGGATAAAAAAGAGGATTTAAATGGTTCTTGGAATCAAATTGCCGGCAATTTTTGGTAAAAGAAACAAGAAAATCAAAGACTTGCTGCTGGAATTTGAAAAACTGTCAGAGAAGGAACTGCAGAGCCAGGAAATTCTTTCAAAGCATTTTGGCGCATTTTATGAATTCCTTCAGGAGGAAAAGCAGGAGAAAATACAATCAGAACTCCGAAAAGATTATGCTGACATGGACAGGGCAGAGGTTCTGAAGCGTTACCTAAATAAGTCTATGATTATCCTAAGAAAAATACGTTACCTTGCTTACCATATGATCCAATTCAATCAGAAGATGATAGAAAATCTGCAGGAACTTCAAGCATTAATTGAGCAAGAAAACTCCAGGCTATTGAGCAGGGTGCCAACCGCCAAAAATCAAACCCTACAGGCATTTATGGCAGAGTGCAGCAGGCAATACCAGCAGCGATTAGCAGTGCACAAACTATTGCTTAGCTTGAGCCTTAACATAAACAACATGATTTTGGCAGTTGAGAAAGAAACAAATAGGATAACTCCCGATAATTATAACATTTCTTATAGCATCATTGAAACGTTAAATTTGGAAAAGCAGCGCTTTAAGGAGTCAATGCAGGATGCAGTGAAAGAATTGGGCCTTGAGGCACGCTCTTTGGAAGATGTTGCAAAAATGGAGGAGCTTGATGATTATGCTTTTGACAAAAGATTCCTTGACAAAGCCGCCCGCACAAGAAAAATTTTGATGTGGGACATAAGATTAAAGAAAATAGCCAAAATCTATGTTAGTCTTTTTTATGTCGGCTTTCAGGTAGTTCTGCCTGTTTATTTTGCAGCCCTTGAGTTTAAACCGGAAAGATCAACTATAACGCATTCACCGGCTGTTTACCGGCAACTTGAACAATCAATTCAGGAAGTAAAATTCAATTCCTGGGATAATGTGCAGCTTTCAGGCTTATTGGTAAAAAATAAAAATAATGCCCAAACACAAAAAGCAGTCATTTTTGTGCACGGGAGGAACAGCAATGCGACATACATACTTCCTTATATAAAAGTATTAAGAGAAAATACAGGCAATTTTGATTTTCTGGCTGTAAACATGAGACTGCATGGGCCTGAATCCCCCAATCCGCTGGCTACACTTAGAACAAGAGTCAATACCATGGGCTGGAAAGAGGCATTTGATGTGGTTGGCGCCATCAACTACTTAGCAAGCAAAGGATACAAGGAGATTGTTGTGTACGGCCACTCTATGGGAGGGGCTGCGGTTATAAATGCGATTGGATTGCATAAGGATAAAATTTCTGCAAATATAGAAATCAAAGGCGTAATCGTAGAAAAAACTTGGGCAAGCACACATGATTTTTTTTACAGGCTGCACCAAAAATGGATGTCTAATTTTGGCGTTGAGGCTTACAGGGGCTTGCTTGGAACATCATACAGCGATATAAATCTAATCCAAAGAGTTCCACCAGTCTTTGACTGGTGGGAGAAATAAGCACAAGCTTTTTCTGTACATCAATTAAGAAAATAAAGGTTAGGCTCTTGCACGAGCGCTAACCAAAAACAAACTTTGCATAGCGTTAGCTATGC
>JACPMU010000006.1 GCA_016185865.1 Candidatus Woesearchaeota archaeon
AAATTAAGGCCAAAAGGCGACATCATAGAAAGCGCTGGCTTCACTTCAGGGCCTGTTTCTTTCATGAAAATATTTGATGCTGCAACAGAGCAGATCAAGCTTGGAGGAACCCTAAGGGGGGCCAACATGGGCATTCTGAATGCCGAGCATCCTGACATCGAGGATTTTATAACAGTCAAAAGCAAGGAAAATGTGCTGACAAACTTCAATGTGTCAGTTGCGATAACTGACAAGTTTATAGATGCTGTAAAGAAGGATAAGAAATACAACCTGGTGAATCCAAGGACAAAAAAAATTTCAAAGAAAGAGAATGCAAGAAGAATTTTCAGGCTGATATGCGAGCAGGCATGGCTGAATGGGGACCCTGGAGTCATATTCATCGACAGGCTCAATGAATTTAATCCAACCCCAAGGCTTGGAAAAATTGAATCAACAGACAGCTGCGGAGAGCAGCCATTGCTGCCTTATGAAGCCTGCAATTTGGGAAGCATTAATTTGTCCAATTTTGCTTACAACAAAAAAATTGATTATGAAAGATTAAAAAAAACAATACATTCTGCAGTGCATTTTCTTGACAATGTGATTGACATGTGTGAATATCCATTAAAAGAGAACAGAAAAATTGTTGAGAAAAACAGGAAGATTGGGCTTGGAGTGATGGGCTTTGCAGACATGCTTATTAAACTGTGGATTGCTTACGATTCCGAAGAAGGAATAGAAAAAGCAGAGGAGGTTATGAAATTCATTTCAAAAGAGGCAGGTGCTGCATCAATGGAACTGGCCGATAAACGGGGCCCTTTTCCGGAATGGAAGAACAGCACCTACAATAAAAAATTAAAATTAAGGAATGCAACCAGCACAACAATAGCCCCAACAGGCACTATAAGCATAATTGCCGATGTATCAAGCGGCATTGAGCCGCTGTTTGCACTAAGCTACGCAAGAAAAACTGCAGAGGGCAAAACATTGACATATTTTGATAAGAATCTGAGGAAGACATTGATTGAAAATAGAATTTATAATGATGGAATCATTGAAAAAATAAACAAGGAAGGCTCAATCAAAAACATCAGTGAAATTCCGAAAAAAATCAGAAGAATATTTGTTGTTGGAAGCGACATAGAAGCTGAATGGCATGTAAAAATGCAGGCTGCCTTCCAGAAACATGTTGACAACGGAATTTCAAAAACAGTCACACTGCCGAAAGATGCAACTGTTGAGGATGTGGAGAAAATCTTTATGATGGCCCATGAGCTTGGATGCAAGGGAATTTCCGTATACCGCTACGGGAGCAGGGAAGGGCAGGTTATTTACTTAAGCTCAAAGAGGGACGAGCAGATTACTTTGAGCAATTTTCTGAGAAAATGAACTTCTTCATCATCCATGGTGTCTATGCAAACCCAGATGCTAACTGGTTCCCATGGCTTAAGAAAGAGATTGAAGGCAAAGGATACAATGTTATTATTCCGCATTTTCCAACGCCACTTGACCAGTCGCTTGAAAGCTGGTTAAGGACAATCTCTCATTATGAGCAAAAAATAAATGAAGAGACTGTATTGATAGGCCATAGCTTGGGGGCAGCATTTATTCTGAACTATTTGGAGCAAGCAGATAAAAAAATCAAAGCAGCAATTCTGGTTGCAGGCTTTTTCAAGCCGATAGGCAGCGAGTATGATAAATTAAATGAAACTTTTATCAATAAGAATTTTGACTGGAAAAAAATTAAAAATAATTGTAAAAATTTCTTTGTTATTGGCTCTGATAATGATGAATATATACCTATAGGAATAACTAAGGAGTTATCTCAAAATCTTGGTGCTGAATTAAAAATTATTCATAATGGCGGTCACTTGAACAAAAACTCAGGCTATGACAAGTTTCCTGAACTGCTTGATTTGGTTTTAAAAATCAACAACGCTTAAAAATACATTAAAATTCTTAACTTATTATGGAAAAGCGGATTTTCACGGTTTTGTTCATTGCGGTGTTTGCAACAATGCTCGGCGCAGGCATAATAGAGCCTTTTATGGCAATCTATGCAAAAGATCTTGGTGCAAACGGCTTGATGATAGGCTTGATATTTGGCTCATTTACCTTGTCAAGAGCTGTATTCACTCCTTTAATTGGAAGAATATCGGATTTCAAGGGGAGAAAAAACCTTTTGCTTGTTGGGTTAACTGGCTATACACTACTTTCATTTTTTTATGTTGTTGCAACAAGCACAACATCATTGGTAATTGTGAGGATTTTTCATGGATTGGCATCTGCAATGGTCTTGCCGATTTCAATGGCCTACATTGGCGACATTGCGCCGAAAAACCAGGAAGGCAAGTACCTTGGGACTTTCACAATAGCTTTTTTCATGGGGCTTGCTTTTGGTCCGATTATCGGAGGGGCGCTGCACGACATCTGGCACATGAATGCGGCATTCTATGCAATGGGCGCAATAAGCTTTCTGTCGCTTCTTCTGCTCATATTCATGCTGCCTGAGATTAATGCCCACAAAAATGTAAGGCCGTCCCCGTTTAAAACAATATTAAAGGACAAGGCAATGCAGGCAATGCTTGTTTTCAGGGTTATGAATGCCTATGGAATAGCTGCATTGATGGGGTTCCTTCCGCTTATTGCCGAAAGAATAAATGTGACTGTTTTCCAGATTGGGTTTGTAGTGAGCGCAAATTTATTGGCTTCTTCTTTATTCCAGAGGTATTTCGGAATAGTAGCCGATAAAAGCGATAAGGTTGCTATGATGATTGCAGGAAGCATCATGATGCTCATTGCCCTTGCGTTAATGCCTTTGTCAACGGGCTTTTATACATTGCTGCTGTTTAATGTATTAATGGGCTTGGGCTCAGCCATTTCGATACCTGCAGGAAGCGCGATAACAGCGCAGCTTGGCAAAAAGCTGGGCATGGGCTCTGTGATGGGCTTGTTCAACACAGCATTCGGATTTGGAGGCGGAGTTGGCCCAATAGTTGCAGGTATTATAATGCTTGCAACAAATTTAGCGTTTGTTTTTGTTTCGTCCGCATTAATTGTCCTGGCTGGAACAATTGTTTTTTATTATCTGATGAAGAACAATGCAGATTACAATAAATTAACAATTTAAAATGGACATATTTGCACATGGATTATGGAGCTATGCCATCTTTCACAGGAAAAAATATGTATGGCTTGCAACATTTTTTGGTTTGCTTCCGGATTTTCTGTCATTTGGGATTATTTTTGTAATGAATTTATTCAACGGAAATTTACAAAGAGGTCCACCATCAATAAATTCACTTCCAGAATGGCTTTTTGCTGCATATAACATGACGCACAGCCTTATCATATTTCTTTTTGCATTTATTCTGATTTATGCTTTCACAAAAAAATGGTTTTGGCCATTTGCAGCATGGGGAATTCATATACTCATAGACATACCAACCCATTCATTTAGATATTTCCCAACTCCATTTTTATGGCCCTTGTCTGATTACAAGTTTAATGGAACAAGCTGGTCAACGCCTTGGTTTATGGTTGTTAATTATTCTGCTTTGATGATAGTTTTTATCATGATAGCGCATTATAGAGCTAAACAGAAGAAACTTACAACAAAATTTAAAAAACAACAAAGAATACTTGGTTTATGGGGAATATAGAAGAATTAAAGGGAGAGTACGACAATAAAAAAACCAGAATAAATGAAAGGCTAAGCCAGTTTGAAATATTCTTCAATGAATCATACTCATGGTTTTACAGGAATGGTGAGTTAAGCTTACTGCCGGTTGAAGCAAAAGACGACCACAGGCTTTTTGAGGAGCTTGCTTTCTGCATCTTCACAGCCAACACAAGCGCTGAGATGGGTGCAAAGGCAGTAGATGCCGTAAGGAATGTCCTGATTAACGGAACAGCTGATGACATGACAAGAAGGCTGGAGGGAATTTACAGATTTAACAATGTAAGACCAAAACACATCGTGCATACCCGAATATACCTGAAAAACTCGTTAAACTTTGAATTAAAAAATAAAATAAAATCTTTCAAAAACAGAGATGAGCTAAGGGATTTCTTTGCCCTAAACAAAGATGTTAAAGGCCTGGGTTACAAGGAAGCATCTCATTTTCTGAGAAACATCGGGTTTAAAGGATATGCTATCTTGGACAAGCATATAATAAACTCATTGCATGAATTTGGAGTTTTGAAAACAAATGAAAAGCCAAAAAATGCAAAAGCATATCTTGAGATAGAGCAAAAATTCAAGGATTTTTCAAAAGAAATTGGAATTGGTGTGGATGAATTAGATTTATTGCTGTGGAGCAGGAAGAACGGGAGGATTTTGAAGTAATTTTTAAAATAAGACTATGGATAATTTTAATTTATTATATGTATGCGAGGGAAATTCAACAAGAAGCCCTCCTATGGAAATTGTAACAAAAGCAGAAGCCCAAAGAGCAGGCATAGCTAATTTAGTTGTACGATCAGCTGGCCTTGGTCAAGTGCGAATGGAAGATGGTACGCCCATGACCGGTATGGATTATGAGTCTTAGTTGGCATTAAGGCGCAATGGATACGAACATGATTATTATGGACACGCTGTCAGAATGATATGGACAAAATTAATGCCTGAACAGAATTTAGTTTTGTGCCCTGAGAATACTCAAGTAGATGCATTAAAACGTATGGCTAGAAGTTTAGATGATATTACAATGCCCCAATATGGTATTTTTACAGATAAAAGACCCGCGTGAAAGAATGAAAAAAGTAAGATTTGACAAGATACTGGGTATGCAGAATGTAAGACTCATAGGAAATCCAACAGCATATTTATTTAGAAGACTTGCTTATAATCCAAGAACTGGAATAGTGAGCAACAGGGACGAGAAATTAATTATGAAAATCTATGACGATTTGATAGAACAGATCAGAAAGTACTCAATTCTTGTTATAGAAAGGTTGTTAAGAGAAGGCAGAATTAGCAAAAAGAGTTAAAAATGCAAAATTTAGATATCAAAAATATCTCCAGAATAATCAAACTTCTAAAAAAAGAGGTCAAACAATTTGAAAATCCTATTGCAACAGAAATAGGGGAAAAAACACGAAGCCCTTTCATGGTATTGGTCTCATGCTTGTTGAGCCTGAGGACAATGGACAAGGTAACAGGCCCTGTTTCAAAAAAATTGTTTGAAATCGCAGACACTCCGGAAAAAATAGCAAAGATGCCGTTAAAAAAACTGCAAAAAATCATAAAGCCAGTCAATTTTTACATAACAAAATCAAAAAGGATAAAAAATATTTCAAAAACATTGATAAAAGAATATGGTGGAAAAGTCCCGTGCGATTTCAATGAACTGGTGAAGTTCAAGGGCGTTGGAAGGAAAACAGCCAATATTGTGATGACTTACGGATTTTTCAAAAAGGATTACATTGCAGTTGACACGCATCTGCACAGAATCCCGAACAGGCTTGGATGGGTGAAAACAAAAAACCCGCATAAAACAGAAGAGGAATTAAAAAAAATAGTCCCAAAAAAATACTGGCAGGACCTAAATGATATTTTTGTTGCCCACGGGCAGAATATTTGCGTGCCAATAAGCCCTTTTTGTTCCAAATGCTATATAAACAAATACTGCCCCAGGATTGGTGTTGCGAAAAGCCGCTAGCCAACAACCAAAAATCCAGTCATATACATTACTAATAATCCACTTAAAAATCCAAGAACATTTGTAACTGTGAATATTGAAGTCCACTTGCCTTTTGCCATGTAATGCATTATATCATATGAAACATCAAAAATTGCGCCTGCCCCTATAGAGAGAAACAGCACCGCTAAGGCAGGAGAGTATGCAAATCCGCCAATGACAGCGCCGATTATTGTAGGCGCTCCTGCCAATAATCCCATTATAACAAGATGAAAATAGAAATTTCCTACTTGCCTTACAAATCTGGTTAACGGAGCGACAATTGCAACACCTTCCGTCACATTGTGAACCATGAAGCCAATGACAAGCAGGCTTCCTAATGCAACCTCTCCAACTGCGTATGCGCTTCCTATCGCAAGCCCTTCGCCCAGATTATGCAATCCTATCCCAAGTGCAATCAAATAACCAAAAATTAAAGCCTTAAAATGTTCGCCTTTAATTTGCCTGTGGTGCTCTGACTTGTAGCTTATGGCTGATAAAGTAAGGATGGACAAAGTAAATCCGATTA
>JACPMU010000075.1 GCA_016185865.1 Candidatus Woesearchaeota archaeon
ATCAAGTAGAAATGCAATTCATCAATTATTTTTCTGCCTCAATAATCTCGTTTTCAGGCCTGCTGATAGGTTTGATGCTTGTGAAAATAGCCCCGGAAGAGCAGAAGCCGCTGGAAAAATACCTTTTATTGATGAGAAAAATTTTATTGCTATTAATTTTTGTTTTTATCATGTTTTATTACTTCAACAGCTGGTTTTACGCGCTGGCATTGATTTCCTACTTTCTCTTTTTGATATTCATGGAATACAAAACAAATGACATGATGAAAAAATCAATGCTTGTTTATGCCGTGCTTGGGATTTTGTTTTTTTTAAGCTCAAGAAACACAAACCTTTTCATCATTGAAGCAAGCCTGGTTTCGCTGTATGGATTGCCAACAGCGTCCTTGCTGTACAATAAAAAAGAGAAGAATGAATATAAGATGATTTTTTATAATCTTGGGCTTGTTATTATTGCCAACATCCTATTCTTCATCTAATCACCATTTTTCATTCCTTATCTTTAAGTAGAAAGCGATATGGTTAACAGTTATGTCTAATGCAAAGCTCAGCAGCAGCGATACAATAAATATATTTAATGTAACATCAAAAACAGGCATGATAAAAATCAATGCCCCAATGACAAAATCAACCTGGTCAAAAGGCATGAACTTGGAGCCTGGCATTATATTAACCCTTCTTTTGAAAAAGCTCTTGATTAAGTCGCCTGTCAGTGCTCCTGAACCCATCAAAAGCCCGAACAAAAGCCAGTCTTGGTAATCAAGAAACGAGATATTTTTAAAAAAGCCAAAATTGTGCAATAAAAACTGGAAATATGCCACAATAACCGAAAAAACAACCCCGAAAACCAAGCCCCTGAAGGTTTTGTTTTTCCCAAGAATCGGCTTATTGCCTATTGTCTTGTTAAAGTCAACTGGAAATATAAATAATTTTACCTTTTTTACCATAACAGGGGCCATGTTGGCAAAGTACGCAGGCAGCATCAGATAAAAGCATTTTAATATGAACAGCAATTCCATGACCAAAACTTTTTAAATGCAGTTTAAATAGTTTTGCATAAATGATAAGCATAATAATCCCTACTTGGAATGAAGAGAAATATTTGCCAATATTACTAGAGTGCATTAAGAAACAAACCAGTAAAAATTATGAAATAATTGTCGCAGACGCAAATTCTACAGACATGACATTAAAGATAGCGAGAAAATATGGGTGCAGAATCGTAAAAGGCGGTTCACCTGCAGTTGGTAGAAATAATGGAGCCAAAGTGGCAAAAAATAATATTTTATTATTTTTAGATGCTGATGTGCAATTTGACAATAATTTTTTGAAGAAGGCCATAAATGAATTCAAAAAAAGAAAATTAGACATAGCTGGCGTATTTTTAACCCCACTAAGCAATAAGCTGATTGATAGGATTTTTATCAGCATTTTTAATTTAATCATATTTATAGTGCAATTTTTTTGCCCACACGCTTCAGGCAGCTCTATTTTTTGCAGGAAATGGCTCTACAATAGAGTAAAAGGATTTGATAAAACGGTTAAATTGGGAGAAGAGCTTGACTACATCCACAGATGCTCAAAACTTGGAAAGTTTAGGATACTTAAGAGAGTAAGAGTTGGCTTATCAATGCGAAGATTTGATAAGGAAGGCAGGATAAAAGTTGGAACGCGGCATTTGATGTCAACCCTTTATAGAATATTTTTTGGACAGATTAGAATCGACGTATTCAAGTATAACTTAAGATATCAAAAATAAACCCCAATTTGAAAAATGAAATACCCAACAATGAAAATGTGGCTTTATCCCTTCTGTTCAATAATGCTGAATGGAACCAAAGGCACAGAAAACATTCCGAAAAGCATCCCCTTCATCGTTGTTGCGAACCATGAGAAGCGCGTTGACCCACCTTATATTTTTTATGCAGTATTAAAAATTTTAGACAAAAAAGTACATTTTATTGCTACGCCTGCTTACTGGTTTTTTGGCAATAAAATTTTTAGGGAATGGGCCGGCTGCATTCCATTATTTGAACCTAAACAGGCATACCAGGAAGCAAAGAAACTTGTCGAGACCGGAGAAATAGTCGGCATTTTTCCCGAAGGCCGGCTCTACAGAAGAGTAAGGCCATTAAAAACTGGCGCTCTGCGGCTTGCTTTTGAAACAAAAGCTCCGATACTGCCTATTGGCCTAAAATCATCCTGGATCCCGCTTAACTCCAAACTAAACATAGGAAAACTAATTTATGTAAGGAACAAAAACAATATCAAAAAGCAAATGTCAGGTTTGATGAAGGAAATTTATAAACTAAGAAATGACATTCATTAAAGCAACCACTTAAAATCTGACATTTAACCCCAACACACCTATAACTGCGCCGATAATAAATCCAGCAAGCACGTCTGTAAAATAATGCTTCTTTAAATAAATCCTTGAGTAGCCGACAGCCGCCATCAAAAGAGCCAAAACAGCAGCAGTGTTTGGGTAAAGCCAGATTACTGGAATTGAAAACGCTGTGATTCTTGCCGTGTGGATGCTTGGAAAGCTGCCTGCCATGTATTTCTGGAATATAGTGTTTCTTGGCATGGGCACCGGGCGGTCTTTTGGATAAATATACTTTATAGCCGTACAAATAATCTGCGTTAATGCAAGTGCATAGATAACCGTTGCTGCAAGGGATTTATCAAGCCTGAGAAGATATATTATTGCAGGTATTAAAAAGAAGGGAGTTCCAAGTATGCTTATTGCCCAAAATAAATTTCTTGATATGTTGCTCATTGCAATCCTCGTTTTTTATTTCTTTTTAGGCCATGGAAACGGCTCTTCTCCTTCTTCAAGCGCAAGAGTGCCATTTGACTGCATTCTGCTGACTCTGCCGTCAAGATATTCTTTCCAAACTATAACCTTGCCATCTTTTACTTCACCTATTATAGCGTCACTTACAGCAGTTCTATTTCCAGTTTTGACGTTTGTTGAGGCAAACTGCCACTCGACAGCCAAATCATCGCCATTGATTATTATTTTGTTTATGTAGATTTTAGTGTCTTTGAATGTTTTATTGTATTCAATCAAATCCTGAAGAGTTTCCTGCTTGCTCATCCTTCTTCCTGGATATGCAAAAACTATGTCTTCATGCAACACAGAATCTAAAAGTTCATAATCACCAGTTTCCCAGGCTTTTGCGTGCTTGTAAACAAGCTCTTTTGCAATTTTCTCATTTTGTTTATTATTGCAACTAACAATAATAATTAATAAAACAATAATAAACCAAATTTTTATAAGCTTCATTATTTTAGAAAGATTATTTAAGCAGTTATAAATATTATGCATTATGAAGTTCAAGTTTAACATACCCAACAAAATAACACTCATCAGGGTAAGCCTGATCCCGCTGTTTGCAGCAATTCTTCTGGCGGACATCCCGCATAAAAACATATTGTCCGCTTTTATATTCGGCATGCTGTCGATCTCTGATTTTTTTGATGGTTATTTTGCCAGGAAGAAAAAGCAGGTCACAGATATAGGCAAATTAATAGACCCAATTGCAGACAAGCTGCTTATTTCAACTGCACTGATTTTTTTGATAGGAAGGGGAATTGACCTGTGGATGGCTGCAGCAATCATTGCAAGGGAAGTCATAATAACTGCAATAAGGATTTACCTCCTGCCAAGCAAAATTGTGGTGCCTGCAAGCAATTTCGGGAAAGCAAAGACAGTTGTGCAGAGCATTGCAATCATATTTGTCCTTTTGCAGCTGCCTTTTGGCTGGCATGTCATGCTGTTTGCTGTTTTATTGACATTAATTTCCGGGGTCGAATACATGATAAGAATAAGAAAAATGACAGGAAACAAGATAGTCAATATGCCCAACATCATCACTTTGGCAAGATTTTTGCTGATAATTCCTTTTGTTTATTATTTTTTAAGCAGGAAAATAAGCATTTCGCTGATATTTTTTGCAGTAATAACCTTGAGCGACAAGCTTGACGGCATTTCAGCAAGGCTGATGAACCAGAAAACAGAGCTTGGATCCGGCTTGGATTCGTTTACAGACTGGACGCTTATAATAACCACTTTTATCCTTTTGGTTGCAAGAGGATACCTTAATGCATTATGGGTTATACTCCTGATTGTGCCTTCAATAATCAGCGGAATATTCAAAATGATGTACGCAAAAAAACAAAAGGTTGTGCCTGTCACCTTTATTGCAAGATTAAGCGTTGGATTAACCTATGTAACCATAATCTCAATCCTGATAAATTTCGGGTATTATGAATATCTGCTGACAGGCACGCTTATAATGGTGTATCTGGCAATGATTGGCTATGTGCTCAAGGCATTAAACATTCCAAAGAAGGCTGCAAATAGAAACAGGAAACAAATCGCCTAAGGCAGCTTCTTTATTCTGAAGGACGAAACCATCAATATTCCAAGCGCAAGGTAAATGTACGGATAAAATTTAATAGGGACACTAAGAAAATATGCCAACGGTATGATAATCCCGTTTAATGTTATGGGCATGCCCTGGAACGAGCCTTTCAATTCCATTATGTTGTAGCGCGCCAATCTTAGTATGCCGCAGAAAAGGAAGATTGTAAAGGCAATAATGCCGAACGTGACCTGCAGCTGCTTTATGCCTGATGCAAACTGCATAAGGCTGAAGCCGAAAATTGCAGGCGCAACCCCAAAAGAGACAGTGTCTGCCAGCGAGTCAAGCTCCCTGCCGAAAACGCTCTGCTGCTGCATGAATTTTGCTATTTTTCCGTCAAGATAGTCGAAAACGACCGCTGCAAGAAGGAGATAAGCTGCATAATCAAAACTGTCATTTATTGAAAATACAATACTTACAAGCCCGAGCGCGACATTCAGCAAAGTAAATATGTCCGCAAATTTCAGTAAGCTTAGAATCCTGAATTGCTCTAAATCAGTCTTTCTCCTTGCAAACCTGAACTCTGACTTGACAAGGGAGTAAATGCCAGACAGGACAGTAAGGGCCATGAGCTGGAAAAAATAGCTCACTTTTCCAAGCAGCGTGGGCTTGAACTCCCTCCTCAAGTCCTTGTAGAGAAGTATAATGCCCCCTATTATTGTGAGCATGTCCCTTGCAAGAATTACCAGAGAAACCCACCATGGAATTATTCCCTTTACTGCAAGGATCACTGAAGTAAGGTTGACAAGCAGCTTGTCTGCAAAAAAATCAATTATTGAGCGCAGCTGGGAAGGGTATTTTTTTGATATGAAATTCTCGAAAAAGCCCACAAGCGCGGTAAGAATAAAAATAAGCAGCGCAATATTCCTCCTGTTTAGCGCAAGGGATATTGCTACGATGGCAGCAAGTATCCACCTAAGCCAGGTTACTGTGAAAAATATCCTTTCCCTTTTGATTCTTAATCTCATTTCCTTTTCTTAATCTCATTTCCTTTTCTTAATCTCATTTCCTTATTTCCCGCATACGTACACAAAAGCAAATGGTATGTTCAAAGGAATGAATTTCCTGTCTACCTTGCTGAAATGCGACTCAAGAAGCCTGCTCAGCCCGTTTGTGTACTGGAAAAGTATGAATTTTCCATTGTCGCTTAAGGAATTTTTTATTTCCTGAAGGATTTCCTGTTTTTTCGGCTCCGGGAAATTCAAAAACGGCAGGCCTGATATGACGCAGTCAACCTTCTTTACATTGAATTTTTTCAGGCTGTGGCTTATTTTCTCGGCGCTTGCATTTATGACAACAAGCCTTTCATCAGTTATATTCTTATTAAGGTGGCTGCAGAATTTCCTATTCACCTCGAAGCAGAAAAGCCTTGAATCCGGATTTGCTTTTTCAAGAATTGCCTTTGTAAAAGTTCCAAGGCCGGGGCCCAGCTCTATAATATTTCTGGCTTCCTTAAAGCCTATATTTTTTATGATTTCCCTTGTAAGGAACTTAGAGCTTGGGGCAACAGCCCCTGTCTCCTTTGGCTTTTTTATGAAACTTGACAAAAGCAATAATGAGTCTTTCATTTTAGCAATGCAATTATAGTTTCTCCTGCCTTTACTTTATCGTTAACCTTGACTTTCAAATCCACCCCTATTGGAATTATGAGCGTTGCCTGGCTTGACAATGCTATCATGCCAATTTTATCGCCTTTATTAACCTTTTGATTTTTTTTAACATAACATTTTATCCTTCTTGCAAGAAAGCCTGCAATCTGTATCACTTTGACCTTCATATTTTTGTTTTGGATTATTATTTCGTTTTTTTCATTCTGAAGGCTTTTGTTCAAGTCATATGCCCTGAAGAAGGTGCCTTTAGTGTGCTTTATTGACTTTACAATTCCCTGTATAGGGGCCCTGTTGATATGCGCGTCCAGAGGCGACATAAAGATTGAGATTGCATGGCATTCCCTTGCAACATCTCTTGTCAGTGTTTTTATCCTGCCAAAAATGTTTTTTTTGATTTTGATGCTGTTTTTTGACGTATTAATTATGCTTATTATTCTTCCGTCTGCAGGAGCCACTATGTTGTTTCCTTTGGGTATTGCTCTTTTTGGATCTTTGTAGAAGTTCAACAGGAACAGGATTAGGAGCAAAATCACAGCCAGTATAAATATCAGCCACCACATAAGAATTATGGTTTATTTTCCCAATATAAACCTTTTTATGACTTTTTCCGGAACTTAAGCGCTTTGTTGTTGTAAATCAGAATGCAGAGGCCTATGACAGCAATAACCATCCCGTAAATTACATGCTTAACATGAGATGTTTCTTCTTCCAAGCCTATTCTTGCATGAAACGCATGCGAGGAAAAGGCTATCAGCATGCCTATGAACAGCAGTATTGTTGCAATAATGTCAATTAGTTTATTAGCCATAAAAAATAAAAAAAAGAAAAAGGATTTATTCCTTTACGCCGTAAGCAACTCCAAGGCTTACAACACCAACTGCTATGTGCAGGTAGCTGATTGCTGCGTTTATTGCAAAAATGCTTGCCAGCAAGCCTCCGTCTAACCCTTCTGCAAACCAAAGCAAGCCTACAACAAGCGCTATGATGCCTGTCCACATGTTGGTTTTCTTGCCTGCCTGCCAGATAATTACTCCTCCGCCAACAAGATGCAGCAGGTTTTGCGCGAGGTTCACTCCAAAAATTCCCAATATTGGCGCGTTGACAAACCCTACCAGTCCGAGAAGCACTAGTACAGCTCCAACAACCATTGCGTATGTTTTTTGTACATCTGCGATATGCACCACCTCCTGGTGTAGCTTATTCCTTTTGCACTTATGTATTTAAGCTTTTCGCGAATTTGTATAGTGCAATAGATATGTTATATGGTTATCAAAACCTTTTTAAGAGGCTGAAATATACTCCTTGGCTATGAAATTCACGATATTGGATTGTTATACAGACGAGCCTGCCGGGCTTGGAGTTCCTCCCTATCTCGGGACTTACCCAAGGTACATAGCAGGCTGTTTGGATAGTGATGTTGCTTATTTGACAGTTGATGATTTAAGGTTGTGGAAGAAATATTATGGAGTGATTCATGAAACAAAGAAATCACAGAAAACCGACATTACAACTTATAATTTGACAATCAACCATGAAAATATTCCAAAAATACTTTCTGAAACAGAGACATTGATTGTTGTTCTTGGTGTTCACGTGCCTGGGAAGTATTTGTCTGCAATTCCAGGGACTTTAAATGAGATAATGCCAATGATTATGGATTTAAAATGCAAAAAGATACTGACAGGCCCTGCTGTTTTTGGAACTCAGTTGTTTGGAGGCAGATTTTACGAGAAAGCTGATTTGAGCGTTTTTGACAAAGTTGATTATGGAATGTTTAATTTTAAGTATGATGA
>JACPMU010000007.1 GCA_016185865.1 Candidatus Woesearchaeota archaeon
AAAGTTTTTTATTATGCTTCCTTTGTGCTTATAAGCAACACATATTTTTATCTTGTCAATTGTTGTAAAAACATCAAGCTTGGTTAATGCAATTGAATCAATGCCATTAATCATTACAGCGTATCTTCCAACCAATGCATCAAACCATCCAACCCTTCTCTGCCTTCCGGTTGTTGCCCCGAATTCCTTTCCGATTTTTTGTATTTTCTCGCCAACAGCTCCTGTTATCTCTGTCGGGAAGTACGCTGTGATGGTTAATGGAATTGACTCAATTGCGCTTACAAAGCTTGATGTTTTCACAACAGTTGACAAGCTGAAGATTTGCGTTGCCTACAAGCACAAAGGAAATGTCATAAAAAACTTCACAACAAACATGAAGATTCTGCAGAACTGCCAGCCTGTTTATGAAGAATTTGACGGCTGGTGGGATGACATTACAAAAGTCAGAAGCTATGACAAACTGCCAAACAATGCAAAGAAATATTTGAGAAGGATTGAGGAATTATTGAAAGTCCCGATTTCCATTGTTTCTGTAGGCCCGAAAAGAGAGCAGACGATTGTGGCAAGGCAAGAATTTTTGCTATGATGTTTGATATAGCCGGGTGTATCTGTATGGTCCTGTGCCTGATTTTTGATAATGATGTGACAATAATCCTTGCTCCACAAGCTCCAGTATTTTGAGATCAATGCCTGCTGGTTTTTTCCCATCAACAGCTATTGGGCCATTTGCGTGCACAACGACTTTTATTTTATTTTCACCGTGCTGGCTGGTTTCAATCCTGTATTCAATAGTCCTTTGCCCCAGATTTTCAAATGCGCGGCCTCTTGGATTTGTCACCTGAATTACATCCAAGTTGGTTACAGGTGCTGAATACCTTCCATTGCTTTTTAGCCTTCGAATCAGCGGATGCCTTCTTTCATATTGGCTGTTTGCAATATTTATACACCTCTTAATAAGCTCAACTACGACTCTTTCATTTTTAGAGCCTTTTCGTGTGAGTGAACGTGGAATTTTATAATTCATTTTTAGAAATTGGTGCTAAATCCTCTCCACACTCAGCTTTCCCTTTTCAACTTTTAAAACAACTTCATCTTTTTCTCCGAATTGGGAAATGTCAGTCACTATCTTAGGCAAAAGGATTCGTGAAGCCCTGAAGTCAAGGTTTGTAATAATTTGCTGCGCAATTTCCCCGCTTAAGCCCAAATCCTCAAAAATCTTCAATGTTGCTTCATCTCGATCTCTTGCAGAAAATATCTCTGATTTTTCAAAAAGGAATTTTGCAATTTTGTAAGCAAGGTTTATGCCTGTTGCCTTTGTTATGCCCTGTAATCCAGGGCTTAAGTTTGCCTCAATAACCAAAGGGCCTCTAGGGCTTTCAAGCATGTCAACAGCGCAGATTTCTGCGCCTATCGAGATTGCTGTGTCAACAGCTATTCTTTTTGTGTTTTGGTAAAGAACGCATGCCTCTCCAGTTCCTCCGGCATGGATATTGGCTCTCATTTCTCCTCTTACAGCTTTTCTTTTCATAGAGGCTGCAACCTTGTCGCCAATTACAAATGCCCTTACATCAACCCCCCCTGTTTCTATGTATTCCTGTATCAAAAACGGCTGCTTCAAGGCCATCAGGGCATCAAGCATTGAAGAGGCTGCTGCAAAGCTCTCTGCAAACATTACCCCTTTGCCTTGGGTGCCGTGCGGGAACTTCAAAACAAGAGGATATGTTATTTCATTCAGGATTTTCTTTGCAGCCCTTGTCGAGGAAGCAAGATAGGTTGTCGGCATCGGAATGTTGAAATGCTGCAGCGCAAGATGCGTCAGTAATTTATCATGCCCCAGTGTAAAAGTTTCAGGCTTTATAGGCATGTAAGAAGAGCGGTACAAAGTCCTTGTTATTGACCTTAGCAATGGAGCGTACCTGAAAGAGCCTCTTGCATAAATGCAGCTGTACTGCGGCAATTGCTTGCCCTCATACATCACATCCATTTTGCCAGCGCCAAGATTTACCTCGACATCCCTCAAGTCAATGCTGTCAACGCTGTCAAAATAAGTTTTCATGGCTTCAATTATCATCAGCGAGCTTTTGCTTCCAAGCGACATTACTGCTGATTTCATTCAACCCTTCCGCGAGTTGTAGATGAACGCGAGCATGCGAGCGTTCTCGCATGCAGCTCGGCGGGAAACTTTTTCGCAAAAAGTTTCATCAAAAACGCACCATCTTCGATGGCGCGAATCGTGTCAACTATTCTTATTTTCATTTTGTCGGATCAATCAAAAAGCCGTCTTTCAGGATGTTCTGCCCGATTAAAACCCTGTATTTCATGTGGGCCCTGTCAGCCAATGTGAACTCTGACTTTATTTTTTTGCCTGCTAATTCAATTGTTCCTTCTATTATCGGCCTTAGCTTTGAGCCATGAGCTGACTTGATAAGCTTTGATTTGATCACAGGACCCAATCTAAGTTCAGCTGCAAGGTTCGTGTCAATGGAGCTTTTTGTTGCTCCTGTGTCTATCTTTGCAATCACGCTTTTGTTGCCCTTTGGATGGTGCACATTCACCCTTTCAGCCAGCCCGATTACTACTTTTCCCCCCAATATCCTGTAGCCACCCATAGGATAACAGAAACAAAAATGGTTTATTAAGTTTGTGGTTATTTCTCCAGAATCAGCTCTGCTTCCTTGACGCCTTTTGTGCGCTTAATCTTATCCAGCAGCTTCCTTATCCTGTCAGTCCTGCCTTTCACAACAATCAATTCTAAACAAGTGTGATGATCAAGGTAAGTGTGCATTGAAGAAATGATCTGGCAATGGTAGTCGTGCTGCAAATTTGAGACATTCTTGCTGTAATGCCCTATTCTTTGGTCATAAATTAATTTTATAGTGCCGACAATCTGCTCATGGCGCTTGTGGAACAATCTTTCTCTTATGATGTCGTTGATTGCCTCTGACCTGTTAGTGTAGCCCTTATCTTTTATGAACCTGTCAAACAGGTTCAGCAGCTTTGGCTCAAACGATATGCCTGTTCTTACAACCTTGTCCATAACAATCAATTTTATTTATTTGTTTAAAAAGCTTTCGTAACACGCATAAAAAAAACGTAATATTTATATATCGCTGATGGTTATCATCATCTATGGCTGTTTTGGGCTTGCTGGGGCTGGGCTTTCTGCTGGGGATAAGGCATGCGTTTGATGCAGACCATGTTGCAGCAGTGTCGGCTGTGGCAGCTGACTCCTCGATCAAAAAATCTTCTTTGCTCGGAATGTTTTGGGGCTTTGGGCATGCAATTTCATTGTTAATAGCGGGATTGGCAGTTTTACTGCTCAAAATAACAATACCTCAAAAGCTGGCATTGTCTTTTGAATTTATTGTTGGAATTATGCTGATTGCATTGGGAATTAATGTTTTAGTAACAATAAGTAAAAACAGAATACATATCCACAAACATAAGCATGGAAACGAAGCCCACATTCATTTTCATTCGCATAAGCTGATTAAACGCCACCAACACACGCATCTTCCGATTAAGAAGCCATTATTCATTGGAATGGTTCACGGTTTGGCTGGAAGTGCAGCCTTGACACTGGTAGTTCTGGCAGCAATAAATTCTGTTTTTATTGGCTTAATATATATTCTGCTTTTTGGAGCAGGCTCAATAATTGGAATGATGCTGGCAAGCAGCATAATTTCATTGCCGTTCAAGCTGGTTCCAAACAAGCTTCAAAAAATCCATAAATTACTGCAGCTGAGCGCAGGATTGGTGAGCATTATAATTGGCTTAACTATATTGATATGAACAAAGAACTAAGGCAAAAATACTGGGAATTAAAAAAAATAATTGAAAGATTAGACTCCGCAATAGTTGCATTTTCAGGAGGGATAGACAGCGCTTTGGTATTGAAAATTGCACATGATGTGCTGGGCAATAATGCTGTTGCAGTCACTGCAGACAGCCCCTCGCTTCCGAGAAGGGAGCTGGAGGAAACAAAAAAAATTGCGCAGCAGATTGGCGCAAGGCATTTGGTGATAAGCACAGAAGAAACAAAAAATGAACATTATCTCAAAAACCCGAGCAACAGGTGCTATCACTGCAAAACTGAATTATATTCAAAATTAAAAATTATTTCTGAAGGGTTAGGAATAAAAAACATTGTGAATGGAACAAACCTTGATGACTTAAGAGATTACAGGCCGGGCCTGCAGGCAGCAGATGAAAACAATGTCATCAGCCCCTTGAAAGATGCAAAATTCACAAAAAATGAAATAAGGGAGCTTTCAAAACATCTTGGATTAGAGGCATGGGACAAGCCTTCCTCTCCTTGCCTGTCTTCAAGAGTGCCTTACGGCCAGGAGATTACTATGAAAAAATTGTCGATGATAGAAAAAGCTGAAAATTTCCTGAAAGACTTTGGAATCCGGGAATTGAGGGTAAGGCATTTTGGCAGTATGGCAAGGATTGAGGTAAAAGAGGATGACAAACCGATAGTTGATGAAAATTTCAATTCAATCCGAAAAAAATTCGGTGAAATCGGGTTTAATGAAATAATTGTCTCAGGCTTTAAAAGCGGAAATTTGAATTTGATGATAAATAACCAAAATGCATGAAATCCAAATAAGAAAAATAATAAAAAATGCTGCAGACAGCAAGATAAGCATAGGCGATGCCATAAAAAAACTGAAGTTCCTGCCGTTTGAGGATTTGGGCTTTGCAAAAATCGACCATCACAGGGCATTGAGAAAAGGATTTCCTGAAGTTGTTTTCTGCCAAAATAAAACCAAAGAGCAGGCTGTTGCAATCATCAGAAGACTGGCTTTAAATAACAATGATGTGCTTGCAACAAGGGCAACAGAAGATATGTTTAATGATGTAAAAAAGCACATTAAAAATGCGCAATACAATAAAATTTCAAAAACAATAATAATTTCAAAAAATAAAAAACCCAAAAAAGGCAAAATTCTCGTATTGAGCGCAGGCACTTCTGACATTAATGTTGCAGAAGAGGCAGCTGTTGCTGCAGAGGCAATGGGCAGCAATGTGGAAAGGCTGTATGATGTTGGAGTTGCAGGGCTGCACAGATTATTAAGCAACAAAGAGAAATTGTCAGATGCAAACGTGCTTGTAATTGTGGCAGGAATGGACGGGGTTTTGCCGAGCGTTGTTTCAGGATTGTTTGGGAAGCCGATTATTGCAGTTCCCACTTCTGTTGGTTACGGGGCTTCTTTCAGGGGAATTGCGCCTCTATTGACGATGCTCAATTCATGCAGCCCTGGTGTTGTTGTTGTGAATATTGACAATGGATTTGGGGCAGGCTATTTTGCAAGCCTGATTAACAGGTGATTTTTCTATGAAAACTGCTTACTTTGACTGCTTCTCCGGCATAAGCGGTGACATGATAATCGGCGCCTTGATTGACTTAGGCTTAGATGTTGATTTTTTAAGAAAAGAGCTGGAAAAATTAAATCTGAAGGAATACAAAATTGAATCTAAAAAAATCATTAAAAGCGGAATTTCTTCAACAAAATTTGATGTAATTGCAAAGCATGGGCATTCTCATGAAGAGCGAAATTTGAAGGAAATCAATGGGGTAGTGGAAAAATCAAAATTGGATATTGACACAAAAAATACAATCAAAAAAATATTCCTAAAAATAGCAAATGCAGAAGCAAAAATACACAGCAAACAGATTGACAAGGTTCATTTTCATGAGATTGGAGCGATTGATACAATAATTGACGTTGCTGGCGCTGTTATCGGATTAAAAAAATTAAGCATTGAAAAGATTTATTGCTCAAAGCTTAATGTAGGCTCCGGCTTTGTTGAATTTTCGCATGGAAAATGGCCAGTGCCTGCCCCGGCAACAGCAGAGATTTTGAAGAATGTTACGGTTCATAACAACAACATTGAAGCAGAGCTTGTAACTCCGACAGGAGCGGCGATAATCACAACTCTTGCAGATGAATTTGGCGAGATGCCATCGATGAAAGTTGAAAAAATCGGCTATGGCGCTGGAGCAAAAGAGCTTGAGCAGCCGAATGTTTTAAGGGTATTTGTAGGGAAATTGGATAATATGAAAAACAATGCAATAAACATCATTGAAACCAACATTGACAATATGAACCCTGAAATTTACCCGTATGTTATTGAAAAACTGATGGAAAACGGCGCATTGGACGCTTATTTGACCAGCATAATCATGAAAAAAGGACGTCCAGGGATAAAACTGACTGTTTTAGGCGAAATAAAGGACACGGACAGATTGTGCAATGTGATTTTTGACGAGACAACAACTCTTGGTGTCAGGATTTTAACTGCGGCAAAGAAAAAGCTTGACAGGGAAATTCAAACTGTTAAAACAAAATACGGCAATGTCAGGATAAAAATTTCAAAATTGAATAATCAAATAAAAAACATTATGCCGGAATATGAGGATTGCGTTAAGATTGCTAAAAACAAAAAAATTCCATTGAAGAAAGTCTATGAGGAAGTGAAGAAACACCATCAATTATAAGGGATGATTATCATGGAAATAAATCAAGTTATAAGATCCTATGGTACATGGAGAACGTTAATAGGAGACTGGTATGGATTAGAAAGGCTCCTATTTGACGACCCTGGAGTGCCGAATAGCATAAATTTAAGGAAATACTTAGAAAGTGTCAATGAATCGATAGAAGGCCAGTTCAGCATCCTAGAATTTGTTCTTAACTTTTACGGAAACGAGAATAATTATATGAAAAGGAAAAAGAGCGGTTCGGACACCAGGAACCAAACAGATTACTTTTGCTCGCAAAACAATTTGCTTGCATTTAGGCAGGGCATTGTACATTTTGAGCATTCACAGGTTGAAGATATGGAAAGGCTGCTTAGGCACTATTGGAAGGACACAGAACATCCTAAACCTCTTCAAACAACTTTGCCACCTTCTCCTTACCAAGCGTCAAAATGAAAGGCGCCAGTTTCGGCCCCCTTTCCTTGTTCAATAAGACTTTGTATGCTGCCTTGAAGAAGTCAGGAGGGTTTAAGCCAAGCTCTTTGGAAACATTGTAAAATTCGTTGAACAGCGATTTTTCATCATAGTCTTTTTCTTTCAGTAAATTGGCAATTGTATGCAATGCTTTCTTTTCCTTGGCACTTAACTCAATATCTTTCGGAGCATGATGCTGCACTTCAAACTTGACATCGTCAGGAGCGTATTTCTTTAGCCAGTTTTTTGCCAGCTCAAGCCTTCTCAACAGTTTTTCCTTGTTGTAATGCGTCAAAGTCTTTGTGTGTATCCATCCTTTGCTGCTCAGAATCTCGGCTAATTCACTCAGGGATTGTTCAGGGAATACCTGCACAACCATCACCGCTATTGAAAAATTCAGCTGGACAGGCATCTTTTCCTGCAGCCCTTTTACCTGTGAGTATGCATAATATTTTTTCAGCTGCTCTTCTCTCTTCTCATCTTTATTTTCATTGCCATAATAGACTTTTTCAGCCTCATCATACCTGTCGGCAAGCAAAAGGAACTTGTTAGAATGCAAATCAAAGTCAATGACAGTCTGCGGCTGGTAGAATATCATCATGAACTTAAGCAGTTCAGGCTCTGCAAACTCAAGCCAGTTGTTCAATGATATTACATCGCCTGCTGAGCCTGATAATTTTTTATTATCAACAAGCAAAAACTCGCTCGGAATCTGCATGGGAGGCTCAATTTCAAAGATATCTTTTGCAAATGCCCTTCCAGTATCAACAGAGCCACCTGCTGCAAAATGGTCCTTGCCTGCAGTCTCAAAAGTTGTGCTGTAAATGAACCATGTCGCAGGCCAGTGCAGCCTCCAAGGCAGCTTTACATTTCCGTTGCCGGGCTTTAATTTGCCTTTGTGCCCGCATCCTTTTGCATATTTCCTATGGCTGGTGCATGAGTATTCCAGTTCCCTGCCGTCCCATGAAACTGCCTCTGTTGTTGATGATTTGCCGCAGTTTTCGCATAGAGGCATAACAGGAATTTGAGATTCCTGCTTGCTGCCTTTTGCAATGTCGTTCCATATCTGCACAACTTTTTGCGAGTTCTCAAGCACAATCTTTATTGCCTTGTCATAAAGCCCTTTTTTGTAGGATTCATAAGATGACTTTATGCTTGGATTTATGCCGAATTTTTCCATTGCTGAAATTATATCATTTTTGAAAAAATCAGCCCATGAATCATGGCCTTCAACAGGCGATGGAACTTCCCTTAATGGCTTTCCTAAGTAGTGCTCAAACTTTTCTTTTTTAATGTGCAGGCCTTCCGGAATCTTGTCGAAATCATCAAAATCATCTACAATGAAATTTTGCTCGGATTTTATGCCGATATTTTCAAGGCTTCTCTGCACAAAATGAGGTATCATCAATTCAACTCTTGAGTTTCCTATGTGAAAATATCCAGAAGGAGTCCACATTCCGTGCAGCACATGCTTCTTGGTATTTTTTTCCCTTAGCTGGTCCGCAACCTTGTCTGCCCACACATAATAGTCTATCTTAGGTTTTTCCATTAACTAAAAAGAAATTTGATAATTATATAAAGATTGTGGAGAAAATTATTCCAAAACTTCTGCAGGTACATTTAATTTTTTGATTGCGCCTTTTAATTGTTTTTCATACTCTGGATGAATTGCCAGCACAAAGCCAAATCTTCCCGATCCTGCGTAATTTTGAGAAATGCCAAGAGGCGGGATTATTGCATTATTTCCTCCATGCTGAAGCAGATAATCAACCAATTCGTTGATAAATTCAGCCGCTGGTCTTCTTAATGCCACAGGTTCAATCACAACTGGATGCTCTGTGGAGGCTCTTCCCGGCATTCCAATATTCACCACTAATTCGGATCCAATTCTTCTTGCGTAAATGCTGCTTATGCTTCCATCTCCCACATAACCGCCATTAGCCATAGAACTCCACCTATTTATCCTCGAAATTGCTCATTAAATCGCTGAAACTATCTAAATCGTCCCAGCTGAATTCTTCCTCATCCTCTTCTGAGTCTTCGCCATACTCAAACAATCTGTTCTTGATCATTGCAAAGGCAAAGTTTTATATACCAGTATATAAACATAATGTTATTTTAATAACAATTTGTATTTAAAGTGTTATGGTAACCGTAAGCCACATTGTGAAAAAAATTGTAAGCGGGCAGCCATTTGTAGAGGAAGGGCTTGCAAACGGGATAATAAGCACAGCAAATCTTGCAGAGCAAATCCAGCCTAAGATTGAGCATGAGCTAAATAAGAAAATCAAATTGCCGGCTGTTGTGATGGCATTGAGGCGCCATTCCGAGGAGATTTCCGAGCACAGGAGAAAAGCAGCGAAGTTTGATTATGCAGGAGAGATATTGATGAAGACTAATATATGCGATTTCACGGTTGTCAAGTCAACAAGCCTGATGGCAAAATTAAAAACAATCCACAACCTTGTCAATTTTGAGAGGGGAGACACTTTAAATGTGATTCTTGGCAACAATGAGGTAAGCATAATAATCAATGAAAAATACATGGAAAAACTTATCAAATTTCTTTCAGGAGAAAAAATACTTAACAAAGAGCATAATCTTGTTGCATTGACAATAGTATTTACCGGTGATTTTGTCCATACACCTGGCATTATATTCAATGCCGTCAGGAAGCTTGCATGGGAAAGCATCAATATTTATGAGATAATCTCAACAATGACAGAACTTACATTTATCCTAAACAAAAAGGATTCCATGAAGGCTTATGAAGTGCTGCAGGAAATGGTTAGCAAGTAAATGAGCCCAGAGAGATTCGAACTCTCGACCCCTTGATTTCTTCAATGTTTAAGAGTCAAGTGCTCTACCAGGCTGAGCTATGGGCCCAATAAAAGCAATAGAAAAATAAGCAGTTTAAAAAATTAACTACATCATTCTTAATTTTCCGCTTACCTTGTCAATTTTCTGTTCCTCATCAGGACCTATGCCCAAGCAGGTAATAGTTCCGGGCTCCAGAACTGTGTGTCCAGCATCTTTTATCAAGGCTGTTTTTAACCCTAAATCTTCTGCCATCTGCTTGTACCTGAGCAATTCCTTTTCGTCTTTGACTTTCAGTACAATCTTTTTTCCGCCATCCTTCTTCCACAGCTCAACAATCTTTTTGTCGGATTTTAGTGCAGCATCCACTGATGCATGGGCAACCTGTGCAGAAAGCTTTCCTTTCGGCAGCTTTAAGTCTTCCCTGACCAATATTACTTGTTTGTATGGCATTGTTACTTTAAAAGCGGTTTACTTTCAACTGCTTCACAGCCAAAAATCGCTCTCGTTTTTTATTTAAGTTATTTTGATGTTGTGGTTATTTATTGGATATTTTTTGCCTTATTTTTAATACTTTTCTTTTCCCTAATGTAGTAAAAATTATTGCTGTAGTCACTCAGGCTTACTAAACAACCTTTATATATTTTGCAGTCTTTCATGCAGAATATGCAGAAATTGGAAAAGTTAAGGGAAAAGGGCACTTATTTTGAGGGCTCTGACAAGAAATACCCTTCTGTTGAGCTGCCCAAATGGATGGTGGAGATAGAAGAGGAGGAGTAGCCCTATATTTTTAATAATTCCCCGTCCAGATAAATCTTGGGATTCTTGAATACCTGGTCAAGGTGGATGATCGCATAAATATTGCCGCCAAACCAGTAGTTTGAGCCAATGCCTATGTGCGCTGTTCCAAGGGTCTTGTCATCAACAATCATTGCGCCTATTATCGAGGCATTTGGATTCAAGCCAATTCCAAGCTCGCAAATTCTTCTCACATTGCCCGGGTTTTTTGCTACAGAAGCAGCCCATTTCAAGGTGGCTTCAAGCTGCTTAGCCTCATCATTTCCCTTGATTTCGGTTATATTTCCGTCCTCTATTGTCAATTCTATTGGCTTTTTAATCAGGATTGTATGCTCATGCGTTCTTGACGAGCCGTCAATCACAACCTTTCCTTCAATTTTCTTGCCGTTTGGAGGGGCATAGACTTCTCCTGCAGGCAGATTTCCACCTGTTCCCGGCAATGTGTAATTTCCGTCTGCTGAAATTGCCTTTATGCCGCTTTTGTTGTAATACAGGTCAGTCCCAGAGGGAGTTGTTATATGAATTTCTTTTGCATTTTCCAGCTTTTGCCTTATTAACTCATGCTGTGTCTGCAGCGGCTTGTAGTTGACATCAATGGCCTTTAAAATTAAGTCTATGTTGCTTGTTGCCAAATCCCCCAGGCTCATTGCGGAGATAAATCTGTGGTTTTTCTTTGCAATCCATCTCCTGAAGCTTTTTCCAAGCTCTTTTATGTTTCCAAGCTTGTCAGACATATTGAGAATAACTATATTGCCTGTTTTCAGTTCAGCAAGTCCATGCACAACATCATCATCAGAAACATCTCCTCTTGACTTGGCTTCCTGCAATATCAGCTTTGCATCAAGCTTGAGCTGCTCTGCTGCAAGGTAATAAGCCCCTGACAACACAGCTGCTGCATTCCTGTTCTCATATCCTACATCCCCCACTATCAGCACTTTCTCGTCTTTTACAGCTAAGCAAGGTGTAAAAATTTTCTTCAGTGAAAGCGCTGCATTTGACGCTGAATCATATAAGTTGCGCTCCTTAAGCCATTTCAGCGATTCAAGTGTTTCCATTGGTTTTCAGTTGTGGAAGTTGGTTTTTAAAGGTTGTGTTAGCAATCTTTTTATACTTATAAAAAACATAAGCCATATGCAAATCCTGCTCAAAGTTTTTGTTTTTATTGCATTATTTTTGATTATTTTTTCTTTGTTAATATTTTTTATGTCAATTCATCCTCAAAAGATAATAACTGACTTAATTCCCTCTGATTTTGGATTAAAATATGAAGAAGTTGCTTTCAAAAGCACTGATGGAATTAATCTAAATGGCTGGTTTTTGCCAAATAATAAGACAAAAGCAACAATCATTGTAATGCACGGCTATCCTGCTGACAAAGCCAATCTTCTTGGGATTTCTGAATTTCTTGCAAAAGACTTCAATGTGTTTTTGTTTGACTTCCGGAGCTTTGGCGAGAGCGAAGGAAAATACACAACAGCAGGCTATCTTGAAAGAAATGACCTGCTTGGGGCAATCAATTATTTGCAGAAAGAGAAAAACATAACCAAAATCGGGCTTTACGGCTTTTCTCTTGGAGGGGCAGTTGCATTGATGGCTAATCATGAAAATGTAAAAGCGATTGTGGCAGACAGCGCATATGCAAGATTAAGCCATATGGTCCGGCATATGTACAGGATTTTTTTTGTTTTAAAGTATCCGTTGGCTTATCTGACAAAGCTGTATGGAATGCTATTTTTAAGGATAAATCTTGATGACGCAAGCCCTGCTGACAATATAAAAAATATTAAAATCCCAATATTGCTTATACATGCAGAAAAAGACTCGCAAATTCCGATCAGTGAATCTTATTTGCTGCATGATGCAAACAAGAAAGCAGAGCTTTGGATTGTTGAAAACGCAGAGCATGGAATGAGCCATTCAATCAATCCTGAAGAATACGAGAAAAAAGTTGTTGGGTTTTTTGAGGGGAATTTGAAGTAGATTATTCAATAACTTTTATATAATCAGTTACATTCATTTTTTGTATGATCAAAGCAGTCATCTTCGACCTGGACAACACACTGATAGACTTCATGACAATGAAGAAGCTGAGCTGCGATGCTGCCATTTCCGCAATGATAGGCGCTGGGTTGAATGTTGACAAGAAAAAAGCCACCAAGGAGCTGTTCAAGCTGTATGACAAATATGGCCTTGAGAAAAAGACAATATTCCAGAAGTTCCTTAAAAAGGTCGCAAAAAAGGTTGATTATGAGGTACTGGCAAGCGGCATTGTTGCATATAGAAGGGTAAGAACTGGATTTCTTGAGCCATATCCTCATGTTGTTGATGTACTGTTCGAGCTTAAGAGAAGAGGCATAAAATTAGCCATTGTTTCTGATGCTCCACGCTTAAAAGCCTGGATAAGGCTTGTTTCAATGAAAATCAACCATTTGTTTGATGCCGTGGTCACATTTGACGATACCAAGGTAATGAAGCCAAGCACCATGCCTTTTAAGTTTGCATTCAAAAAGCTTAAGGCAAAGCCACAGGAATGCCTTATGGTAGGCGACAGACCAGAAAGAGACATCAAGGGGGCAAAAAAGCTTGGAATGCTTACTTGCTTCGCAAAGTACGGCAATCCAAAGGCAAAAAGCAAAGCAGACTACGAGATAAATGGCATCAAGGAGTTGCTGGAGATTGTAGAGTGATTATCAACCTACCCATAGGTTGAAAATCCTAGATTTTATTTAAAAGCTTGAGGTGCTATAAAAATGGCAAGAGGAAGATGCATGAAGTGCAGGAAAGAAGTTGAGATTAAGGATGGCAAGGAAGTCACTATGAAGAACGGCATGAAAGCCATGAAAGGTGTTTGCGGGACATGCGGCACAAAGGTGTTTAGGATTCTTGGAAAGGCTAAATAAGCCTTTTTCTTTTATAGATAATTTTGAAATATATCAATTTTGTCAAAATTCTCTAAGAGAACTTTGAATGAAAATGGCGAAAATAATGAATTTTTCAAAGTTCTCTATATATATTTTTGAAGTTCTATAAACAGCATATAGGCAATCTATAAATATATAAAAGTTTATTTAGGTTGTTTGGGGGTGCGTAGCTGTAAAACTCATTTATAGTTAAAAGTATCCAGCATTATTTGTTAATGCTGATTATGCCACTGCAGAACAAAAGGGAGCGCAAGTCAACTTTTAGTGGCTTTGGCTAAACGTCAGCCATTGGCAAAGTTTAAGCCTTTGCTTGCGTAAAAGGATTAAAGAAACGGTGCTGAAAAACTGTAACTGACAGCTTGCTGGTTGAGCGCAACAGCGAAACCCCTACCTATTTTCTAAAAATAATTTATTTTTTTATCTTGGGCAAAATCTTGTAGGCAAATACAGCAGCAAAAGCAATTACTATCCAGAACAATGTTTCGCTGATTTTGTTTAATGCAAACAAAGC
>JACPMU010000076.1 GCA_016185865.1 Candidatus Woesearchaeota archaeon
CGGGCAATAAAATGGCAAACAACAATTATATGCTAAAAAAGATCGATTTTGCATACGAAGCAGCAAACAAGGCAAGGTCTAAAGGGTATGATCCGGAAGATACAGTGAACATACCGCTTGCCAAAAACATGGCAGAAAGAGTTGAGGGATTGGTAAGCGTTGCAGCTCCCCAAATAATGAGTAAAGGAATCCCGCAAAGGATAAAGGAGCTTGAGGCAATTTACGGAAAGCTTGACTGGAGGGTTGCGCTCAAGATATCTTTGGAAACCACACAGCAGAAATTCTGCAAGTTTGAAACACAAAAGGAAGCCATTGAAACAGGCATCAGAATAGGGCTAGCTTACCTGACACTTGGAGTTGTTGCATCCCCGCTTGAAGGCTTTGTTGAATTGAAAGCAAAAAAAAGAGCGGATGGAAAGGAATACCTTTCTCTTATGTACTCAGGCCCGATACGAAGCGCAGGCGGAACAGCAGGCGCTCTAAGCGTAATAATAGCAGACTACATAAGGATTAACATGGGTTATGATGCCTATGACCCTTCAGAAAAGGAGATAAGAAGAATGGTGACAGAGCTTTATGATTATCATGAAAGAATCACGAATTTGCAATATCTCCCGAGCGAAAAAGAAATAAGATTTCTTATGAGCAACATGCCTGTGCAGATAGACGGAGATGCGTCAGAAGAAATAGAGGTGTCAAACTACAAGGATGTTGCCAGGATAGAAACCAACAGAGTAAGAAGCGGGCCATGCCTTGTCATAGGGGAATGCGTATCACAAAAAGCAGCCAAGATATGGCCGCAGCTCAAGAAATGGTGCAATGAGTTTGGGCTTGAGCACTGGTCATTTTTGCAGGAATTTATTCAATTGCAAAAAGAAACAAAGGCAAAAGAAAAGTCAGCAAGAAAGGGAATTGTGCCTATCTATACATATATACAGGACCTTGTTGCAGGAAGGCCTGTTTTAACACACCCTTTAGGTGTTGGAGGTTTTCGCTTAAGGTATGGAAGATGCAGGACATCAGGATACTCTGCAACAGCAATCCATCCTGCTACATTAATTATTCTTAACAAGTATATAGCAATAGGCACTCAATTAAAGGTTGAAAGGCCCGGAAAGGCAACTGCAATAACCATATGCGACTCCATAGAAGGGCCTATAATAAAATTAAATGACGACAGTGTTGTAAAAGTTGATACGGAGCAAAAGGCAAAAGAAATTGAGAATTCTGTAAAAGAAATATTGTTTTTGGGTGACATACTGATAAGCTACGGCGATTTTTTTAACAGGGCGCATACACTTGCGCCAGCAGGATATTGCGAGGAGTGGTGGCTGCAGGAGCTTGAGAAATCAGCAACAGACATGTTCGGCTCTTTGGAATATGGAAAAATATCTAAATTGACTGGCATAGATTTGGATTATCTTCAAAAATTAACAAATAAATTTTTTTTTGAGAAGCCGGATGCAGGAACAGCCATTGCATTAAGCAAGACTATGAATATACCCTTGCACCCCTGCTACACTTACCACTGGAAAACAATTTCTAAAGAAGATTTTATAGAGGTGGCAAAATGGATTTCATCTGCGCAAACTGAATTTGATGAGAGCAATATTAATAAAATTGTATTGCCAAAAAATGAAGCAGGCAAAAGAACACTTGAGCTGCTTGGAATCCCTCATCTTTTTGTCAACAATGAATTCACGATAATAGAAAAAGATGATGCACAAATATTACATACAATATTGAAAATTGATGACAATAATTTCTACCAGCAATACAAAAATTCAGATATTGAGGATGTTCTTGACATCATAAATTCTTATTCTGAGATAAAAATCAGGGACAAGTCAGGCACTTTCATAGGGGCAAGGATGGGAAGGCCTGAAAAGGCGAAAGTAAGAAAGCTTGACGGCAACCCAAACACACTATTTCCCATTGGAAAACAGGGTGGAAAATTAAGGTCATTCCGAAGCGCGCTTGAAATCGGGAATGTAGAAGCAGAATTTCCTGTTTATTTCTGCGATAATTGTAAAAAAGAAACAATCCTCAGCGTATGCGAACAGTGCGACGCAAAAGCAAACAAGCTGGCGCATTGTGAGAAATGCGGTTTGGTTGGAGCATGCGCGCATGACAAGGTTGCCCAATATAAAAAACAGACAATTGACATCAATCATTACTTCAGGAGCATTCTGAAAAAATTAGGGATGCAGCAGTACCCTGACCTGATAAAAGGGGTAAGAGGAACATCAAACAAAAACCACATTCCCGAGCATTTTGCAAAAGGAATCCTAAGGGCAAAATATGATGTGTATGTCAATAGGGACGGCACAACAAGATATGACATGACACAGCTGCCAATCACCCATTTCAAGCCAAAGGAAATCGGAACTTCCGTTAGGGAACTGGTCAGCATGGGGTATGATAAGGATATTGATGGAAATAATCTAACAGACACAGAACAAATTTTAGAACTGAAGCCGCAGGATATTATACTGCCGAAATGCGAGGATGCTCCTGAGCTTGGGGCTGACAAGATTCTTTACAATATAAGCATGTTTATTGATGAGTTGCTTGTTTCGCTTTATAATTTAAAAAAATTTTACAGCCTGAGGTCAGAGAAAGACCTTGTTGGGCATCTTGTTGTTGCATTGGCTCCGCATACATCAGCAGGCATTGTTGGCAGGATAATCGGATTTTCAAAGACACAGGCATTTTACGCTCATCCTTTGTTTCATGCAGCTACTCGTAGAGATTGCGATGGCGATGAGGCATCTGTCACATTGCTGATGGATGCACTGCTTAACTTTTCAAGGCAATTTTTGCCTGATTCAAGGGGCTCAACGCAGGATGCTCCTTTGGTTTTGACATCTGTATTAGTACCAACAGAGGTTGATGACATGATATTTGACCTTGATGTTGCTTCGCAATATCCTCTTGATTTTTACGAGGCAACCCAGCGGTATGAGCTGCCTTGGAATGTGAAAATAGAAAGGTTTGCGAACATACTGAACAATGAAGGCAAGTACACAAAAATTGGATATACACCTCCTGTCAGCGACATTAATGCAGGAGTTAAATGCTCTTCATACAAGACGCTGCCTTCAATGGAAGACAAGCTGAAAGGACAGATGGAGCTGGCTGACAAGATACGGGCAGTTGACGCATCTGATGTTGCAAGGCTTGTCATAGAAAAGCATCTGCTTCGTGACATAAGGGGAAACTTAAGGAAATTTTCAATGCAGCAGTTCAGGTGCAGCAAGTGCACTTAAAAATACAGGAGGCCTCCTTTGACTGGGAAATGTTTGGCGTGCGGCGGCAGATTAATATTCACAGTTTCCGAAGGCACAATCATCAAATATCTTGAGCCTGCAATCTCGCTTTCAGAAAAATACAACCTTCCACCTTACCTAAAGCAGACATTGGCATTGACAAAAGACAGGATTGAAGGACTGTTCGGAAAAGAGAAGGACAAGCAGGAAGGATTAGGAAGATGGTTTGGGTAGAAAAATTTAGATATGTTAACTTGAGAGATTATTTTATATCAAATACTGCAGTTTGACTATTCACCAAATCAAACTGAAATGTGAATTTTAAACCTGATGTGTTTTGTGGAATTTCAAAAGCCATATTTCCTCTTCTTTTCATCCCTGGAAGTAAATCTCCACCATCAAGTTTTTTATCCAGATAAGCAGTTCCCAAACTGTAATCATAACTGTAACCAGCTGCATCTGAAACTCCAGCTGAAAAAATTGGGACTAAGGTGGTGGTTTTATCTGATTGTAAATTTTCAACCGTTATATCAATTATAAGGAATTGATAACTTTCTTTTGGATTAAAATCAAGACTTGATTTATACTCTTCGCCACCCAGATTCATACTTTGTGTGTATGTTATCTTATCATTAAAACTAAAACTATTTAACGTTATTTTTAACCTACCATCAGAGGCACTTTCACCAACTTTAAATGTTACAATTTTTAGTTTTTCTGGCTCAGTAATTTTTTCGACAGGAGTTTTAGGAGGTGATTCGCTGGAAGGAGTTGAAGTTTTTGGTAAAGGAACATTAGTGTTAAAATCTTCCACTTTTCTTGGTTGTTGGTATTGCCTATCAGTAGTACAAGCACTAACAAAAATAATAACCAAAATAGCGGAAACAAATAAATAACTTTTAACCCCCATATAAAACATCAAACTTGAAGTCTTTAATAAATTTCTCTTTTTATTTTATAAAATTTATATTTTAAAGCAATATCTCTATGAACATTTTTCCAAAAACACTCCTTATATCTTCGCCTTAACAATGTTCTTCACGCCGCAAGCTGCGCACTTCATATAAGTCAAATCCCCTTCTTTCTCGAGCTTTGTGTCGGGCTTGCCGCACTCAAGGCAGAGAACGAACTCGTTTGCATACTGCCGTATCTTTTCGTTAATCCTTGAGGCAGGAACCTTTGTTCCAAGAATCAGAGAGCCGCTTTTCTTTATCTCGCCGGGAGTTGCAAGCTCCTTCAGCACATATTTCAGCATATGGCTGACATCCCTTCTTAATGTTGAGGCTATTTGGAGAAAATTTGTGATTATTGTGCGGTTGCCCTGGATATGGCCAAGCGCTTTCGGTATCTCAAACCTTTCCTTTAGAAAAACAACCTCAGGCAGGCTCTTTCTTACATCCTCAAGCATCTTTTTGTAATCCATACCATCGAAGAACAGCGCCTGATTTATAAATTTAATTACTCAGGCAAAAAATATATAAACAAACTGCATAAGTAAAGCAGCATGGTAGTCGAGGCATTGCTTAACCCGTTCAAGGCCGAAAAAAACCCATGGGAGATGTTCTTTCTCGGATTTTTGTACACCTCAATAGGCATACTCCTTTCATTATGGATATTCAGGAACGAAGCAAGCCTGATCATGGTGTTCATGATAACAATCGCGGCTTTGCCGATATTCTACAACACAGCTAAATTAGAGGAAAGCAAGGACATGATGATGGACAATGAAACAGCAATCCTAAAAGAGCACAACAAGGCAATCTCATTTTTCATGTACATGTTCATAGGAATCACTATAGCGTGCGCTGTGTGGTACACCTTTCTCCCAACATCAACCACAAACAGCCTTTTTGACAAGCAGACAGGGACAATACAGGCCATAAACAACCAGGTCACCGGAAATGTAATCTACAATGTAAGCATATTCTGGAAGATATTCTTCAACAATTTCAAGGTCATGGCATTCTCAATCTTGTTCTCTTTTATCTACGGAGCTGGCGCAATATTCATACTTGCATGGAACGCGACTGTAATCGGGGCTGCAATCGGAAACTTCATAAGGGCAAACATAAGCAGCTACACAAGCTCTTTTGGATTATTGGATGCAGGAAACTATTTTCATGTTGTCTCGCTCGGTTTATTGAAATATTCAATACACGGCATTCCAGAGATAGCGGCGTATTTCTACGGAGGCCTTGCAGGAGGAATACTTTCAGTTGCGCTGATAAGAAAGCACTTCAAATCAGAGAAATTCCCTATTATAATGAAGGACTTCTCAGAAATGACGCTTATAGGAGTTGGATTTCTTATTGCAGCTGCATTTCTCGAAGTTTACATAACTCCAATTTTATTCTAGAACTTTAAGCCTTCCGGGCCTTATCTCAAAAATATCGCCGTTCTCAAGAAGAGTGTTCAGCATTTTTTCTGCATCAGGGCTTCCGCAGCTTTTGATTATTTCATCAAAAGAAGCTCCATTTCCATCATCAAGCTTTTTAATAAGAGAGAAAACATCATGATTTTTTGAAGAATCAGCAAGACTTTCATTTACGGCTTTTGTAACACTCTCAATTATGCTGCTGTTTTTTAATTCAAGCTTTCTTACATAAGTCCATTTACTCTCTTCAATTTTTTTGAAAATCTCAGGCATGATGTATTTTTCATTATTGAACTCCCTTATCTTCCCGATGACCAGAACAGCATCGCCGACATCAGCCTTTGAAAAATAAGAATTGTTTTCAAAGCTTCTCAGCTGTATTTTTCCAGTTCCGTCGTCAACAACAGCGCTTGAGTAATTAAATTCTTCAGACTTGTATATGACAGTGGCAATAATATTTACCCTTGAAACATTTGTATTGCTCAACCTTATATTTCCCGAGAACTCCTCTTTTTCCAGATTCCCATTTAAACCGCGGTTTTTAGCCTCGGCAACAACATCCTCTATCGGAATTGTCTTTCCGAGCTTTGTTTCCAGCTCTGTTATTATGTCCTTCAGAATCATTATATGGCTTCTTGCCGTTGATGTTATCCCTGTTGCTATCCTGTCAATGTCTATCTTGCCGGTTTCCTTGTCAAAGCCAACCTGCATCAAACAGTAATCCAGCAATTCTATTGCCTTTTTTGCATCCTTTCTTGTGACCCTCTCATCCAGCCTTGATTTTGCAGAAGCCTCGCTTAGCCTTATCAAAGCCTCAAGCTGCCTTGCAGAAATAGGTATTGTCCTTATGCTTCCCTCACTGCCTCCGCTTTTTCTCATTCTAAGATAAAAATCCTTTACTTCCTCCAAAGCGCCATCGGTTAATTTAGGGGATACTCTCTGCCTTGCGTAAGCAACAAATTTTCTTAAAATATTTGTTGGGATTTCCGGCTCGTTCAAGTCAGGGGTCTGGTGCAATGCAAGCATGTGAGTGGCCATTCTTTCATCTTTTGTTTCTTCCGGAATATCTTTGATTGGAAATATCAAATCAAACCTGTTGATTAATGTCGGCGGCAAATCAATTTGATCAGCAATTATTCCGTAAGGATCAAACCTTCCGAACTTTGGGTTTGCTGCTGCAAGCACTGTTGTCCTTGCTATCAAAGTTGCCTGGATGTTGGCTTTGCTGATGCTTACTGTCTGGTTTTCAAGAGCCTCGTGCATTGCTGCCCTGTCTTCATTGCTCATCTTGTCAAGCTCATCAACGCAAACAAGCCCGTCATTGCTCAATACCATGGCACCTGCTTCCAGCGCCCATCCTCTTAAGAATTCATCCCTTACAACAGCTGCTGTTATGCCTGCTCCGCTTACTCCCTTGCCGCTTACATATCGTCCTTTCGGAGCAATCTGTGTGATTCTTTTGAGCAAAGCACTTTTCCCCGAATTATGGCAGACAACACCATTTGCGATAAATGTATGGCTTACAGGCACTTCAAAATCGTATACATCCACAATTCCAGCTGGCTCAATTTTAACAACCCTTTCCCATCTCTGGAGTTTTTTTCTTTTTTGAACATAGCTTTTACTTTTTGTTACTTCCAAAACATTGTTTAATGCTTTTTTCTTTTTTTCAGAGTTAAAGCCTATGCATTTGGCAAACAACTCCATATCACGAGACCTTCTTATGCACAGATTATTGCTTATAATTCTGGATTGTATACCAAAATAAAGAAGCAATAACTGCACATCTCGCAACAAGTCATGCGTGTTGGACTTTAATTGTATAGAAGTTCTTCCTCTTCCATTACCAAATGCACAACCATCGGCTTCAAAAAGCCAGCTAATAAATTTTGCCACCACATGCCTCGGACTTTGGAAAATTTGCTGAGGAACTCTTTTGCTTGACAAAAATAAAAGCGATTGCGCAACCTGCCTGCTGTTAATCTCTAAAATATGCATCTGCTGTGTAGAAACTATCTTCCTCAAAAGCCCGCTTCCATCATCTATCGTCTTTACGCTTCCATTAATATTTTTTACATAAATTGACGGCTCTACATTAAATGTTTCTTTCCATAAGCCAGAAAGTTGGTTAATAAGGTCTCTTTCTTCATTATTAACATAAAGGGTTACTCTATAACCTCTTTTGTGAATATTTCCGTCTCCGATAACATAACCACATAAAGAAGCGAGTTCAGGAGTAAATTTTTCTGGAATAGAGACTTCTTTCAAAAGTCCTGATTTTTTCTCCACTGTTGCAAACTTTGTCGGAACAAATTTTTTTACCATTGTCGGAACTTTTGGCATGACCCTGATTGGTGTGCCAAATAAAATTTCATCTGCCCTCTTCCAACCATCTTTCGTTAAGAAAGGCTGGTTGTATGTGCATATAACCTCCTTCCCAGTCTCAGTAATTACTTTAAGAACAGGCTGTTTCTGGTAATATTGAAACAAAGTTGCAAAATCATAATACTTATCTTTACCATCTCTTCTGATTTTAGTAACAATCTCTCTTATTGGCTGCAAGTGCCTATTTCCAAGGTTTTGTATTTTTTCCATTCCTTTGTATATCAATGCAACTTGTGAATCTCCTGCGATACAGCCAGGATCACCAACAAGCAAAATATGCATATCGCCCCTGCTCACTACCTTGTCGCTTCTGACCTTTCTAACGCCTCCCATCAGCTGAAGCAGCAAAGCCTCTTTTATTTTTTCATATCCATAAATTGAAGGAGCAATGGAATTTACAAGCTTGTCATAGCCTTTCGGGTCATTCGCAATTTCAAGAATCTCTTTTTCCTCTTCCTCGCTTATGTTTACCTCGTAAAAAGTATCTTCTGTAGGATTTAAGTGATTGGCATCAATCATCAAGTCAAACCTTGTTGACTTTGCGCCGCTTTTTGATATAATAGGGACTTCTTTTACAATTCCAGTAACAACAACCTTGCTTCCAGGCGCTGTTCTTTTCTCGCTCAAAGGGCTTACAAGGTCATCAGTCAAAAGAACACTTATGCGCTTTGGCTGCTCTCCGCCTTCAATATTTTCAGAGGCCTCTTCAAGCACAATTCCTTGGGCATCAACAAGCTCCTTGTCAAGCATCACAAACTTTCCTTTTCTTCCGCACCCGCACCTTGTAGGCTCCCTGAATGTACCTTCAAGCTGCAGCACATTTATTATGTTGCCGCACACAGGACACTCAAACCTTGCTGATGTCACCTGCGGCCTTACATCGGACTTTTGCCTTATCAGCCCCTCAACAAACAGCAGCTTGTTGATGTGTTTGCTTCTTATGTCCCTTATCATAATATGCTGGCTTTGCGGCAGGTTCTCAAACCTTATCCTGAAATTTTTCAGGCCGTCAACATCAAACTGCTCAATGGCCTTTTCAATTGCCTTGATGGTTTCTTCGGGCGCATCAAGAAGCTCGGTAGCCAAGTCAGGATCGTATTTTGAAAGCTCTGAGAAGTCTATGAGCAAAAACCTGTTGCCTTTTCTTGCATTCTCCAGCAAAGAATTATAGTAATTGCTGTCAATAAAGTCCTGAAACCTCTTTACCTGCTCGATAACATTTAATTCCATGACAATCCTCTTGTTTTTGCGCTTTAAATATTTTAGCCAAAGATGTCCAGTGGTCAAAATGCCAAACTGGAAAAAATAAAGATAAAAAATAACTAGGCCTTTACCCTTTTCAGGTTTTCAATCAGCTTGTCAAGCGCAGCATGGACTTCCTTCTCGCTTTTTGTCCCTGTGCATACAACCTTGCCGTTGCTGAACAGCAAAAAGGTCGCTTTTGCAGCAGCAAGCTTGTAAACCAAGCCTGGAAACTGCTCTGGCTCGTACTCTGTGTTTTCCAGCTTCATAGCCAGGGTATTCAGGTTTAAGTCCATTCCTACGCTGCCTGAAGCAACTATATTCTGTATCTTTATCTCTGGCTTTACTGTAATCTTGACATTTATCTTTTCAAGGCTCTTTATTATCTTCTTTATGCTTTCCTCCACCTTGTCCATAGAGCGGGCGCCTGTGCATACCACTTTGCCGCTTGAGAATATCAGGGCAGATGTCTTAGGCTCTTTTATCCTTATTACAAGCCCAGGAAACTGCTCAGGGTTGTATTCTGTGTTGCTTAATGTTGCAGCCATCTTTTCAAGCGGTATATCGTGCTTTAAAGATGTGGAAACAACAATATTAACTACTTTTATGTCTCTCTTGGTTTCTTTCTTCGCCATATTAGGTTACCTCCGTGTAAAAAACTTAATCCAGCTGAATAAGCCCTAAAACACCCCCTGTAAGCATTCAAGGCTTTAATTAAGCTTGTTTTGTATGTTTTATTTATAAATGTTTATAAAGCGGCTTTGTTTATAAATACTTTTGTTTTTAAATAGGAATATTCCGATATGAATTTTGCAAAAAATATGCCTCCTTGATTTCGGGTGGAAACATCAATAATTTTAAATAAGAACTTGCAATATTCAGGTTATGACTGCAGATATAGCATTGCCAAAAAATAATGAAGAAGAATTTATAGAAGCAGCTTCAAAACTTGGCATCAAAAAACTCATCTTTCTTTACGATTTTGATGAATATCACAAAAACAAGATACAGGAAAAAATTGATTTAATCAAAAATAAAAAAATCAACCTGCAAACTGGTTTTATTATGAACCAAAAGAACATAAGCAGGGCGTTTAAAATATCAAAGCTGCTTGTTGCCAAAAGCTCTGATAATGACAGGTTTCTCATTGAAAGCAAAAAAATAAATTTGATTTACGGATTTGAGGAAATCCACAAAAAGGATTTCCTGCACCAGAGAGCATCCGGATTAAACCACATAATATGCGGGCTGGCAAATAAAAACAATGTGGCCATTGGGTTTGCATATAGCTCTTTATTCAACAAGAACAACCAGGCTTTGGTAATGGGAAGGATGATGCAAAATATCGCATTGTGCAAAAAGTATAAAGTTAAAACTGTAATCGGCTCATTCTCCCAAAATGCTTTTCACCTGAGAACCCCTCAAGATTTAGCGAGCCTTTTTGCATTGCTGGGAATGGACGCACACAACATTAGGTATTCTCTCTCAACAAGTTTATGAAAACAAATTCAAATAAAATAAGTAAAAAGGAAATATTCTTCCTCTTAATTTCTTTACTTACTTTTGTATCATTATCATATGGATTGTACCTTTTTATTTGGATTGCATTGGCACCATTAATATACCTTGCATTCACAAAAAGCATCAAAAAAGTCGCGATAGTAAGCATAATTTACGGAGCATTCGCTTCCATAATTTCTTTTACATGGGTATATGATATAAATTTGGAATACAGAACAAAGCTATATTTATTAATTATCCTCATTTTTACAATTTACTTTGTATTGTTTTTAACAATAATAGCCTTCTTTTCAAAAAAGCTGAAAAGCAATTACATATTTTTGCTGCCGCCTTTAATATGGCTGTTATTAATGCTGCTTTATTCACTACTCCCAATCCAGATATACTGGATGGACTTGGCAATATTTCAGCCTTTGATGGCGCCTTTGATATGGTACATTGGCAGTTATGGGGTAACTTTCTTAATAATTCTTTTTAATTCCGTGCTTGCATACTATTTTGTCAAGAGAAATAAAAATTTGCTATTTCTGCTTTTATTTTTAACTTTTATGCTAGCCTTCTCAGCCTTATACAGCAATTATTCAGATTTTTCACACAAAGAAGGCAAAATAAAAGTGGCTTTATTGCAGGGCAATTTCCCTTTTTCATGGGAGTGGAGGCAGCAAAACTCATTTGACGTGATATACAGCACTTACATTGATATGACTTATGAAGCGTCAAAACAACAACCGGATATTATTGTGTGGCCTGAATACTCTTTGGCAGATGATATCACCAAAAATAAAAAAATTCTTGCTGGAATAAAATCAACAGCACAATATCTCAACACAACATTGATTGTCGGGGCCATTTCTTATGTCGATGAAGAAAACTTCACTGATACAGCCTTTGTATTCAAACCAGACGGCACTTTTGAAACTTATGATTCAGTGGAGCCAATTTTTATGGAAACATCAGTCGCTAAAGGAAAAAGAAATGAACCACTTTCATACAACAAAAATAAATTTGGCATAACCCTCTGTAATGAGGAAAATATGCAGTCAATAACAAAAAATTATGCAGTCAAAGATGCACAATTCATTATTTCCATGTCAAACAACCAGTTTTTTGGAAGAGGCAGGCATATCATCTCGCAATTCACGAAGTTAAGGGCAGCGGAAAATGCTAAGTACCTTGCCAGAGCAACAAATGACGGAATAACTCAAATCATCAACCCATTCGGAAAAGTTGTTTACTCATTAGAACCAAAAAAACAAAACATTTTAATAGGTGATATATATATAAACAGCTATAAAACATTTTATACAAAATACGGCAACGTTTTAGTTTACTTATTAATGATTTTAAGCGTTTTTTTAATATTAAAAAAGAGGTAGATAATGAATATTAAAAATGCTGGCAAAGGAAGTTCTAAAATTTATTTAATACTAATTGTACCAATTTTAATTTTAACACCTTTAGCTGTGTTTGTGATTGCAGGTGGAGGCGGAGGGAATGGAGATGAATCACCCCCACCTCCACCACCCCCTTGCCCCTGGGAATCCCCAGGATGCTTCAAGCTCGGAGGCCAAAAAGTTGCTTCTAGAGAAATAGTTCCCGATGAGTTTGACTACTACCTTCCGCAAGATACAAGATGTGATTCAAAGGCTGGAGGATGCGCCTGCTACGCCAAGCCAGCCAATCCAGGAGCGCCTCCGTTGCAAAAAAATCCTGATGAGTCAAGCGCCGCGTGCGCATGCATTGACGTGTCTGACTGGAACACAAAAGCGCAGTGCTGTGGAGACGATGAGCTTGACTGCGGCAGGGTGAGCACAGGCGTATTGTGCAGCATAGATGCAAACTTCGAGCAGGCAGGGTGGATAGCAGCATCCCCAAACTTTGGTGACATAAGGTATGTCGGATGTGACAAGTCAGAATACCTGTCTGATGGAATTACATGGTTTAAGTGCGACAGCACATTCTGGAAAAGGACAATTGACAACAGGGAATATATATGCATTGGCAGAGGCAGAGAATCAATTGTTGAATGCTGCGGAGACAGCTCCTGCAAGTCAAGAGTGGACGGAAAAAGGATATCAACAGGTCAGTCTGCATCAAACTCAGGCAATAAAACTTATTACTGCAGGCCTGACAAAAAATTTGTAACAGACCTTGATGTGCCGGATTCCTTGTCAAGCGACAGGACATTGATAACAAACAACAAGGCAACATGCGAGAAAGCAGGCCTGAAATGGACAGGGACAAAATGCTGCAGCGAGGCAGATGATACTGAAGAGTATTATAATGATGAAGATGGCACAGGAGGCTGCTGGAACAAGGAAGAGGTTATAAGCATTGACTTTGTTCAAGGCACAGAAGAATCCGTGGCTAATTTTAACGGCGTGTTTCAGGGATGCGCGCTTGAAAAGACAAAATACAACACAAACAACGATAACTTGCTCAATTTGGTGGATCAGCACACATCAGGGCCCTTGATAGAAAACCATGAATACTGCTTCAATGACCCTGAAAAGAACTACTTCTGCTCATATTCAGAGAAATGGATGTCGACAGACGGCTCTGACAGGACACATCTCAGCTTCGCGCCTATTCTTGTGCAGCAGCAAGGAGGATGCTGTTCTCTTGAGGAGTGCTGGAATGGGGAGAATTGCGTTGAGAACCAAAAAGCAGACCCATTGGCGCAGCCAATAGGCAACAACTCAAGGTGCATTGACGGCGAATGGACTAATTCACTGATAAAGACATCGCCAGACGGGACATCATCAGGATTCTGCCCGCAAAGCATAGAGCCTGGTGGATATGTGGCAGACAACTATTGCGAAAACGGAAAATGGTCTTCAAGAACCAAATTAGTCTCATTAAAGCTTTTGAAAATGAAAAGCAGGGACTACACCTTGTTCTGCGACAGCAAGGAAAATGCATTGAACACTTTGCAGTACCAGACAGGCTCAAACGAGATAGTTGCAAATGTGCTTGTGAACCTGCAAACTAATAATTTCTGCGTTTTAAAAACAGGAAGCAGGATTATTGTAGGAGCTTCAATCAACAAAGAACTTGAGGAGGTGCCTGCTAGCAGTTTCGATGTTTTAGGGATCACAGAATGTGATTTTGAGGAAGATGATAACCAGTATCATCCATGCGATTCATCAAACAACAAAGTATGGTTCAACAAGAAACTGAAAAGCTTCATATACAGCGCAACCCCGATACCCCCAAATTTAATACCATCAGAGCAGGACCCTCTTACATCATTTGAAGAGCTTGTATCAAACCCGATCAAAGGACTAATTAATTCTCTGAAAAGGCTGATATCAAGGCCGCCGTTCGACGAGTCTTACATAAAGGGCATAAATAAATTCGACAGGCTTTACATATCGCAGCAGGGAAACAAATTCATAATAGCGTCGATGGAAGGCAAGAATTTCAAGAATGCAGTCATTGAATACAGGAATTTTGAAACAGATGTGTGCAGGTTTGTCGATCAGTTCAACCAGGCAAAAAAAGACATCTCCTCAGGAGTGTCTTGCAGAAAGGAAGGGAATAATTATTATGTTCTTGCGCAGGGCAGCCAGTTTACAAGCATAAACCCGGATGCAATATGGCCAGACTTGACTTCCAAGCTGAGGCTGAAATGAAGCAAAAATCACAAATCACAATGCTGATGATAATCGGCTTGGTGCTTTTTATCATAGTGAGCCTTGTTCTGTATCTTTCAAAATCAGCGGTCAAAAAGCAGAGCCAGCAGACTATAAAGAGAGTCCAGGAGACAGCTGTTGACACATCTTCAATGAAGGAGTTTGTTTCAAAATGCCTTGACAAGCTCGCAAAAGACGCTTTAGTGCTTCTTGGAAAGCAAGGCGGTTATATCTATACAAGCCAAGGCGGCCCTTTGGTTGACTACCAGCCAACAGACGAAGGGCTGTTCTTTGTCAAGTACAACAGCCTTAATGTTGCATACAACATTCTGCCCCCAAGGTTTGCAGTTTCTCCATATGCCTCGGAAATCCCCGATTACCCATGGACAACATTCCCATACAGGCCAGCAGCCTCAAACGCGGAAGTATTCGAAGGTTTTTTTGGC
>JACPMU010000082.1 GCA_016185865.1 Candidatus Woesearchaeota archaeon
AATCTCTGGTTTGTTTTTGTGAAAAACATGAACAAAGGGTCCAGAACCCACAGCAAGACAAAAGGAAATATCGGAATAAACACAAGATTTCTTGCAATCAGCTGCCATGCCTTTAATTCCTTATTGTCACTAATAACATAAACCTTCATGAGCATCTTTCCTATTGTCTGCGACATTTTGTTTTCCAGCATAAAAAAATACAATATTATCAAAACGGACATGATAAATGAAGCTGATGTAAGGAAGCTTGTGTAATTTGCGCTGCTGCTCAAAAGCCTGTATGCCTCTGAAAAGGAATAATCCTTTGGAACTATGTTTTGGAACAGGCTCCTGAACGGAAACAGCACAATAAGGTTAATTATTGCCATGTCTATGAAAAAAGCAGCAATCCTTTTCCACAGCAAAGCAGGCCCTATGAATGTGCTCTCTTTCGGAAGGTTCAGCCTTTTCATTGCTTTTTGGAAAATAAGCGCTGTTTATATAAATTTGTGTTATTTGTGTTTATAGAAACATATATAAACAATCCAAAATTAAGATTTATTAATGAGCAGGAAGAAGGAAGAGCAGCAAAAGCAGGAGCAGTTGCAGCAGGAGATATCAAGAATCCATCTTCCAAGAGGCAGGGAGACTTTCGGGATTATCGAGCAGAGGCTCGGAGGATCAAGGATGAGGGTGAGATGCCTGGACAACAAAACAAGAATCTGCAGAATCCCGGGAAGGCTGACAAGGCGCTTATGGGTAAGAGAAGGCGACATTGTGATTGTTGAGCCATGGGAATACTCTGGAGATGAAAAAGGAGACATTATATACAAGTATACCCCAACGCAGACATCTTTTCTAAGGAAAAAGGGGCATCTGAAGCAGCTTTCGGATTTCGAGGAATTCTGATTTTATTACCACTACACAATAGAAATATTTAAATATCCAATTGAAAAGCTTTGCTATGATGGAAAAATCAAGCATAAGCTTTATTGCAATGAGCCTTGCGCTTCTTTTTGTATTAGTGGGGTTTATCATAATTGTGTTTGACCTGAGCGGGCTTATGTTCGTGTTCGAGCTTATACTTTTGCTTATCTTTATTTTTCTCTCAGCCTTTGCAATGCTCACTGTCCACAGCAATGAAAAAAGAGGCTGGACAACGCTTGGTGCAACACTGGTTTTGCTGATACTGGACACTTTTTTTCTTTTTCTCCTTACAGGATTATTTGGAACTGCGCACATCACAACAATTGTATTTTCCTTTATAGCCTTGTTTATAGTATTCATAAACCTAAGGATTGCAAGGGACGATGAAAGCGAGGCAGTTGATGACGAGCCTGTAAAGGAATACTACCCGTATGCTGAAAAGCCCGAGGAGAAGCCTGAAATATCAAAAGACGAGCTTAAGCAGGAAATCAAGGAAGAGGTCAAGGAAGAAGTAAAGGAAGAAATTAAGAAGGAGATGGAAGAGGAAAAAGCCCCTGAAAAGGCTGAGGTTAAAAAAGCTGAAATAAGGATTAAATCAAGGAAAACAGTAATGCCGAAGTTTGTTGCAAGCGCAGAAACAAAAAAATTCCACACTTCAAAATGCGGCTGGGCCCGCTTAATGAAGAGAAAAAACAAGATATTCTTTAACTCAAGGAAAAGGGCGCAGAAAGCAGGCTTCAAGGCCCACGAGTGCGTTAAGTAGCTATTTCTTCCACAATAAAATAATTAATAAAACAACGCTTATTGTGACAGCGCTGTCCGCTATGTTGAACACAGGCCATATCCTGAAGTCAATGAAATCGGTAACAGCGCCATAAAGCAGCCTGTCAATCAGGTTTCCAATCGTGCCACCAAGCAATAAGCCAGCAGCAAGCTTCATTGTTTTTTCATTTTCTTTTATTTTTTTCATATAATAAAAAATAACAACAATGACCATTGCTGAGAACAACATAAAAAATAAATTTAAGCCCTTGAACAAGCCGAATGCAGAGCCTGTGTTTGTTATATATGTCAGGTGAAAAACATTCTTTATTATAGGAATTGACTGGTTTAATTGAAAGCTTTGTTTTATCAGGAATTTTGCCAATTGGTCCAGAATAACAATTAATAATGCAATAGAAAAAACAAAAACATTTTTTTTGCTCATCAAGGAGAAAATTGAAATCAATGTATAAAAACCTTTTCAATAATACCTTCTCTTTCTTGTGTCTTCCTGCTCTCCCCTTGCAATCGCCTCAATGTTTGCCAGCCTTTGGTTGATGCTTTCCATGGTCGCCCTTAAGGCGTCCAGCTTGCTGGATATGACCTCAAGGTTTTTTGAGGCAATATAATTATCGTTTTGGTAGGAAGGCTGCTGAAAGCTAGGCTGGGGCTGGAAAGAAGGCTGTGGCTGAAATCCAGGTTGCTGGAATGAAGGGTATTTTTGGTATGGCTGCTGCGCTGGCTCAATGCCCATTCCTAAGTCCGGAGAAGGACCACCTAAATCCAACCCTAACTCCTTGTCAAGCCCAAGGTCTTTTCCCAGGTCGTCTAAACTGTCTTTTTTCTTCCAGAATGCCAGCTTGCTGAAGAAAGCCATCTATTCACCTCTTTCATAAAACTTATTTGAATTAATATATAAACATTTTGATTAAGCGCCTTTCATCAGCAGAAAATAAATTGCCCCAAGCACCAGAATGGCTGATATTATGAAAAACAGCATCTTAAAGATTTTCTCAAAGAACTTGTGTATGAGTATCATTGAAACAAGGTAGATCACCACTGCCCCGATTAATATTGAAAATATTGAAAATGCCATTTTCAGTCAGGTATTCTTGAAATATTTGCAGTCATTATTTACAGGGCACTTTCCGCATAAGGGCTCTTTTTTGCATATGCTCTTGCCCAATTCAACAAGCAAGGCATGGCACTCATTAAATAATCTTTCGCTGTTCGGAAGGCTTTGCATGAACAGCTTTTGCAGCTCATCATACCCTTCTTCTTTATAGCCAACCCTGTTTAAAATTCTTTTTGTGTACGCGTCAATGACAAACACCGGCTTTTTGGCAGCATACAGGATTATTGAGTCAGCTGTTTCAGGCCCGATTCCGTTGACAGACAGCAATTCCTTTCTTAATTTTTTAATGTTGTTTTTAAAGAATAAACTTAAATTTCCATTGTAATTTTTCAATAAGAAATTACAGAAATTCTTCAGCTTCTTTGCCTTCTGGTTGTGGTAGCCGCTTGATTTGATTATTTTTGCTAATTTTTTATTTCTAATATTTTTTATTTTTTTTATGTCAATGAGCTTATTTTTATTGAGATTGATTATTGCCTTTTCAACATTCTTCCAGTTCGTGTTTTGCGTCAGGATTGCGCCGAAGCAGACTTCCAGCTGCTGTCTTTCGTTTTTTGGCCCGCCGGTATATTCAGGATGCAATTTTCCTGATTCTGTGACGGGCCACCAGTGTTGTGGACCGAAGTGGGAAAACAAGGAATTGTAGACTAATCTTATCTTATCCATGATTCTCAGTATAATTGAAAGGTTTTTAAATGTGACTATATTATTACGATATAGGGGTAAATTTTATGATTGCAAAAACTTTGAGCGAAATAGTCAAGCACCCATTAGTTTCAAGAGCGCTTCACAGAAGGGAACCTATAGAAGATATAATTGAAGAAGCAGTTCTGAGATGGAACCTCCATATGCGAGAATTACATCAAAAAAGAAATCCCGCACCGACGTATATCGAAAGTCCTGATGGCATTAGGACATATCAAGGAACAGATTACGATTTGCTTTCTCTTATGGGTTTGCTTGGAGCAAGGCACGCAGTGATTAACCTTCCCGTGTATGAAGGCATGCGTGAACATTCTTTACAGAGTAATCAAAGAGTTATTGCAAATGAAAACAGGCACGGACAGGTTCTAAGACTTGTATCTCATCTGGAAAGCCATTCATTTTCAATATTGGTTAGAGACTTCATGGTTAAAGAAACGGGAAAAGATGGCAGGGAAAGAGTTGGTGCGCCAAGAAGCTTTGCAGTTGTTGATGATTCAGGCCAGTTGTACCATGGCTTTTCTGCCCTTGAATGGGACGAAAGCCAAGATGAAGCAAGATTCATACAGGAAAAAAAACTCGAAGCTTTTCGAGGCAACATCAAATTTAGGTATGCTGTCACCCCTTCTCTTGCTATGGCTTTTTATGGACAGCGATATTTAGTGCCAGCAATCATAGAAGCTAGAAGAATAGACGAAGTCAGGCATTATAAAGAAGTTGAACAATGGTTAAGGGACAAAGGCGTTAGGCTTCCCCCTCCACCAGATGATGAAAAAGTAGTCTATGTAAAAGAAGGCCAAAAAGAGTCATTGAAAGTTGAGAATCTTGAAGCAAAGGTGGCTGCCCCAGAAAACTTGTTTACAGGAACATATCCTGTATATGGAATTAAACCATTTAGTAAAGGAGAAAAACCGAAATTAAAGCGCTATACAAGCATGCCAACTACAAGGGAAGGAAGACAGGAAGTTTTGCGATATTGCTTATGGCATATTAAAAAATTAACTTACAAATATGGGCCTATGATAAGAGTGCCAACAAGAGTGGTTGAATTGGCTTTTTTCCTTTACGGATTTAAAAGTCCTGACAGGGAAAACGGAACAGAGTTAAAACCAGGATGGAAAGTCCCTGAATGGGAAAGGGATCACAAAGAAAAACCAAGATCTAGAATAAAATGGAATAAAATGGATTTGGGAAATGTTCAGCTTTTGTATAGAATAAGAGAATCAACAGTTTATAGGAGAGCACAAACTATACCAGTTTATCTAAATAATGGAAGCTGAGTTTTTTCTTGCTGAGCTGGATTACCATAACGTGATACCAGCCTGTCGTATAAAACATCCACTCTTTTGTGCCCCCATTTTTCAAAACCATCTGGAAGCTTTGCCCTGTGTGCTTTGTAGAATTCGACAACAAACTGCTTTCCCCTTAATCTTTGTTCTATTCTTGCAGGATCAGTTATTCCATAAAACATGCCTTGCAAACCTTTTTTGTCCAAATTGTCAAAATGAAGTGGAAGAGGCATGCCATTTTCTTCGTGGTAGCTTTCGAGCCATATCCTGTATGCATTCTCGCTGTTCCCAAGCTTTGGGCGCTCCAAAAGCGGGCTTTTCTTTTCCTTAAGTTGCACTATAAAATTATCAACTAGCCCGTTTATGCACTCAACACTTGTTGCCAGAGGCTGAAGCAAAATTGAGCTTTTGTCTTTTTCTTCAACAAAGTAACCTTGCGTTGCCAATGCCTCAGCTGCATTTTGATAAACACTATGTAAAGGTGCCCTTTGACCATCTGTTAAAAAAAACTTACCTTTCAAGCGAGGCTCTTCATTTTCCCTCTTTCTATTAGCCCAGTCATAATTGAAATAGTTCGCTGTTAAACCACTACTATCCTGCACTAAAACAAGTTCCAAAGCTTCTCCAATGCTCCTACCAGCTTCGTATATTTCTCTAGGTATGCCCGCTAGTAATAAAACCCTTTTGTCAAGCGTGTCCATAGTATTCTAAAGATTTCCACCCTTTATAAATCTTTCCATTTTTAACTATTAGTTAGTAACAACACTTAAGAAATCAGCACCGCATTAACAATTCCATCTTGTCCTGGCCTTGAGGTGACTCTTGCCTTGCCGAGCTCTGTCTCAACAACAGCGCCTTTTGTCATTATGTTTCTTCTTATGAAATGCCTGGAAATGCCTGTTTGCAGGGTTGTCTGTGATTGTCTTTATCTTGACCTGCTTGTAAGCCTTTGTTTTCGGGTCAAACAAATTTGCAGTGTCAGCGCTAAGCATCCTGAGCTTTCTGTTTGCCCCCATTGTCCTTATGGTTTGAATTCTTTTCTTGCCAAGCTTTGTGAAAGAAGGCTCCCTTCCAAGCTCATACTGCTTTTTCTTCCGGTAAGCTATGTACCTTCCTCCGGTTTCCTTTCTTTTAGGCCTTGCCTGCGATAATGCCATGATAAAAAGAAGTTTTTATCGATTTATATAGGTTTCTATGAATTTTCAATTATTATCTCTAGCAAACATTTATAAACAGGCTAAATTTCTTTTCGATATAAAATTAAGGGTGTTTTTACTTGATGGAGCAGGCAAGACCATTGGATGCCTTGAACAAGGCAAGAGACAAAAGAATACTTGTTGAACTGAAGAACAACAAGCAGTACATAGGCAAGCTTAAGTCTTTTGACATACACATCAATGTTGTTATTGAGGACGTTGAGGAAAGAGTTAACGGGGAAGTTACGAGAAAGCTTGGAACTGTTTTCATCAGGGGCGATACGATAACAGTTATATCAACAGATTAAAATTCTAGATTATTTTGAATAAAATAAAATGAAAGGCACACCTTCAATGGGCAGGAAGTCCGGCAAGAAGAACATGGTTTACTGCAGGCGCTGCGGCAAGAGGACATACAACATAGGCAGCAAGAAAAGGTGCAGCTCATGCGGCTTCGGCAAAAGCAAAAGATTAAGAAAATATACATGGCAGAAGAAATTAAAATAAGAATATTTTTAAATTGACTTCTTTATCAGATACTAATGCGGAGGTGCCGGAGCGGCCAAATCCTTTTATAGGAGGCCAAACGGGATAGGCTTAGGCGCTTCATGGTGTTATGAGCATTCTTGGAATGCAATGAAGTGAAGACACCTATTGGCTTAGTGCCTACGCAGGTTCGAAATGCCGAGTCTTTAACGAGGCTCGCAAACCGAAAATCCTGTCCTCCGC
>JACPMU010000083.1 GCA_016185865.1 Candidatus Woesearchaeota archaeon
GAAGGGCCTCCGGTAAGCATTCCGGATGTTGCCAAAATCACGCAGGGCCCTGTATTCTCGATGATGTCCATTCTTTCCTTTTGCGAGCCTACCCTTTTAAAAATCTCGTGCAAAAACGGGTTCTGGTCCTTGTGGAAAATGAGCTTTCTGACTGAATTGTTGAGATATTCAGGATAGGCTGTATGGATTGCAGTAACATCCCAGACCATTCCGTCTATGTAAACAGGAACAGGCGCCATTCTGCCTTCCCTTGCCATCTGCTCGATTGCAAGCATTACCTCTTGAGCTCTTCCGACTCCAAGAGTGGGAATCAAGACTTTTCCCCCCCTTTCTGTTGTCTCCTGTATAACTTTCATCAGTTCCTCATCAGTTTCCTGGCGGTGCGGCATGATATTGTCCTTGCCACCGTATGTTGCCTCGAGCATTAAAGTCTCCAGCCTTGGAAACATTGTGACAGCAGGCTCAAGCAATAATGTCCTTCCGTATTTCTGGTCGCCGGAATACAAAATGTTATGCAGCCCGTTGCCAACATGCAGATGCACCATTGCGCTTCCCAGAATATGGCCTGCATTGTACATTGTTATTCTCACATCCGGAGTTACATCGCTGACTTCATCATACTCTAATGTTATCGTGTGCTTGACCATTTCCTTGATTTCCTCTGACGTGAATATCGGATCAGTTCCATCAGCCCTTTGTATTTTTATGTAGTCAAGCAAAAGCAGAGCAGAAACATCTCTTGTCGGTTCTGTACAATAAACAGGCCCCCTGTACCCATATTTGAAAAGGTACGGGATAAACCCGCAATGGTCAATGTGCGCGTGGCTTAGTATGACAGCATCTAAATCATTAATGTTGAATTCAGGCGCATCAAGATATGGGTATGGCTTTTCATCCGATGCAACGTTAATGCCGCAATCCAGCAAGACTCTTGATTCAGGAGTCTGCAAAAAAATGCAGCTCCTTCCAACTTGGCGCCCGCTCCCAAGGTAGGTCATCCTTATCCATTCATGCTTCTTTTCCCTTCGCCAGCCGTCATAAATCCTGTGGCCTACTTTGTCCAAAAATTTTCTCCTGTAATCGCTGTTCTGGTACAGCACAGCCCTTATGTTCTCAATTAATTTTGACCTTATTGCAGGCTTTCTCCTTATCAGAGGAACCCACAATGTCTGCATTCTTATGTCCCTCAAAATTGAGCCCTGCTTGCCTATCGCAAGGCCCGGCTTGTCAGCCTCAACTATCACCCTGCTTCTTTGGGAATCAAAAATGACCTGGTCAACTCCCGCTTCTTCCGGAATTATAGACCTTATTATCTTCTCAGCCTCCTCCAATTCCATTGTAATGCTCGGGTCAGGCCTTAGCTCAACCCTCTTCTTTATATTGTCCACAATTCTCTTTATAATCCCGTTGTTGTTCAGGAAGAAATCCTTGTCCTTTGTGTAGAGCACTATGTTGGCGCCCTCAAAATTCACGTCGCTTATCTTGTTCTCTGGCAAATTCTTCAGAATTTCCTTTACAATGTCTCCCATTTTAGAAATTTGTTTAAATCAAGATTTTTATTTAGGTTTTTGTTTTGCTATAATTAAATCCGTCGCTTCGCGACAATATTTAGTGCTCGGCAAAATCTTCTCGTAGATGAGCGAACGAGAGCAAGCTCTCGCATTCGTCACAATCGATTTTACCTCGCCTATTATTGCAATAAACATTAAAAGCGGTTCACTTTCAACGCGAATGCATTCAAATGTCGATAAATCGCAAAGCGATTTTCGATCACACTCGAAAATTTTTAATTTTCGATGAGTCGCTCTCGTTATTTTGAAACTTATTTTAAAGGTTTATACAAAATTCAAGCAAATTTTTATTTAATATTTTTCAGAAAAGTTACAGCTCAATTTTCAGCTCCAATTCCTTGGAGAATACTTTTTTAATGCCGTCTTTTGTTATTGAGATGATGTCTATGCCGTTTCCTGACGCTATGTCCCTCTGCACAGCTGCATTTATGCACTTTGCAGCAAGCTTTACTCCTTCATCAACGCCCATGCCTTTCCTGTACATTGTTTCCAAAACGCCAAACACCATTACAGAGCCGGAGCCTGAAGAGATGTAGTCATCAACTTCAACAATTGAGCCGTCAGGGCTTAGGTCATAAAGATGAAACCCGCTTGAGTCTTTTCCTCCAACAATGAAATGCGAAATTCCGGGTATCAAGCTCAGCTTTCTTATGTTGCTGTAGACGAAGTTAGCCAATAAATTTGCGGCTTCCTTAACGCTGGTTTCCCTGCCTGTCCTTATGTCTTTTAGCTTAAGCTCTGCCTTGAGGTATTTTGTCAGCAGCTGGACATCTGAAACAGTGCCTGCAACAGTAACAGCTATGCTGCTTGTAATCTGGATTATCTTGTCAAACTTTTTCCATGCTATCAGGTAGCCTGAAGTTGCCCTTTTGTCCGCAGCCAATACCAAGCCGTCCTTGCAGACTAACCCTAAAGTTGTCGTGCCTGTTTTCAAATCTTGGTTATTCATTTCTAAAATGTTAAAAATTTTTCTTATATTTTTCCAATTGCAAAAATTTTTGAGCATGCTCAAAAATCATGCTATTACGTTTCGCTAAGAGCATATTAATCTCCCTTGCTATTATGATTTTTGACACCCAAAGAATTTCTTATATGTTTAAGATATTGAGCTTATATTTAAAGGTTGCGGTTGGTTTGCTGGAATTTATTTTATCTTCCAACAAGTGATTCGATAAGTCTTACTAGTTCATCGCGGCTTTTTCCTTTTTCAAAAAACGCAACATCAGGAACACCTCCCGCTTTTAACTGTTCTAAATAAGGTTGTATATCACTTTGGTCGGCATTACTAGCTAAGACAAACTTTATTTCTGGTCTTAATCGATATACTTCTCTTATTAATTCAGGACCTTTCATTTTTGGCATATTTAAATCAGTTAACAATAAATCAATTGAACCTACTGGTCGCTCTTCAATCATTTTTAGTGCTCTGAAAGGCGTATCGGCTGAAAGCACATTGTATACCTTACTCAAGAAATTTTTATATATTCCCAAAATATCTGGGTAATCATCTACAGCTAGGATAGTTTTCATTTTTTATAATAAAAACATTATTTATTTCAAACTTTCCTCAAACAAAACATTCACAGCATTCACAAAGAAAGGGCTGCTTATCCAGACTGCAACCTCGTAATCTGGGGCAACATTCTGGTTGGAAACTATGAAAATCATTTCTTTTCCGTCGATTGTAACAAAGCTGGAGTTGGCATTGTACTCAACATGCTCGACATTCTGCAGCTTCTTGGCAAGAGGCTTGTTCTGAGGGGTGTAAAGCCTTGCCTTTATTCCTTTTTTTGAAAAGCCTGGCATGAAATTCTTCAATAATTTAACGCTTCTTTCAGCCTGCTCATGGGTTGACACAACAGCGACACTTGACTTGGATTTTGACAGCATGTCCTTGATGTGCCTGTTTATGCCTGTTCTTCCGACAATTGACTTTGATATGCTTGAGATGTCTACATGCTGGACTCCTGTCTTGTGCAGCAGCTCCAGCTCCCTGAACTCGTCTGTGTCCTTTATGCTTTCAAACTGTGAGGTCAGCTCATCAGCTTCTTCCTTTATATTTTTCTTGACCCTGTCAAGTATGACCTCAGGCTCGATAGCAAGATACTTTATCGGCTTTCCTATTTTCATTATGATAAAGCCTTTTTTCTCCAATGACTCAAGAACATCATAGCACCTGCTTCTTGGCACTCCTGAAATATCAGCAAGCTCGCCTGCAGAGGCAATTCCCCTGCTGAGCAAAGCAGTCCATATCTTGACTTCATAAATATTCAACCTGAAGTGCTTCTTCAAATCCAGCAAAAATTGTTTTTCCTGTTGCATTCTTGGCTTAAAGTATTAATTATCTGTATTTAAAGGTTTCTATTATGTAACTACTTTAAAGGGGTTATAGAAAAACTAATAAGCAATTTAATTAATTCTTAAAAAACAAATAAGAAAAATTTATCCCCTTCTCCTGAAAAGGCTTACAACAAGCACAATGCCGACAATTACAGCAACTACCTCTGCAATTATGATTCCTGTTACAAATGCGTTGCTCTTGAAAAATCCTTCTTGAGAAATTGTTGCGCCTTCTGGGGCTTCCTCGACAACTGCTGTTGTGGTTCTGCCTGTTGTTGGCGATATGACAACAACATCTCCTTCTTCGCTTGCTGAGCTTGTTGTTGAAGATGTTCCTTTAGCTGCTGTTGCGCAGTCATTCACTGTAAGGGTTGCCGTTTCCTCTGCCTTTTTCCTGTCCTCGTCATAAAGCACCCTGAATAGTATCGGATAGCTGCCTGTTTCGGCATCATTAGGCACATTAAATGAATATGTATTTGAAAACCTGCTTTCATCCTCGTTTGGCTCTGCGGTCAGCTCGTCCACAGCCTGCTCCAGGTCAATGCCAAGGTCGGAGTTTGACACGCTTACCGTGACATCTTCCTCATCCTCATTGCCAATGTTTATTGCAGTCAGGCCAGCCTGCACATTCTTCCTGCTGCAGGATATCTCTGCAGGGCTTAATGTATTCCTTGTTATTATAATCTTATGGCTTTCCTTGTCCACTTCAAGGCTTAATCTTGCATCCACCTCATGGTCTGTGCCGTTTTCGTCCTCTCCCTCGGCGTGAATAAGCACATCGAATGTGTCCTCATCAACCTCTATCGGAACCTGGAATTTTATATTTACTCTTTTGTCCCTGCCTGCCCTTAGGTCAAAATCGTTTGATTCATCATCCAAATCATCTCCATCGTCTATGCCCTCAATAGTCACCTCAACGGTTATGCCCTCAATGTCCAGGTCTTCAGCATTTGTGAAATTATTTTTCACTTCAACCCTGAATTCAACCGCATCGCCAGGATCTGCCTCGTCATTTATTGTGTCGCCGTCGTCAAGATTTTTTGATGTCCTGCTGCCAACTTTCACATCTATGTCAGAAAATATAAGCTTGGACTGGGCATAGGCTGTGCTCATTAAAAATACAAATACAATCAATCCGATGAATAATGACTTAACCTTTATTTTAACATGCTTATAGGCACGATTATCCTCTTGAGCCATGCCCCGCTGAACTTGAGTATAAGGTGCGCTCCTATCCATCCCCCAAGAACGTTTACTATAAACAGCGGGATGCCCAGCCTGTAGTCAATAATCCCCTGATATACAAAGACCAAGGTCGCAATTATGGAAACAGGCAATGTAACAGCCTTTTGGTTGGCAACAGCATCGTGAAAGCTAAGCCCGTAAATCATGACAAGAAGCAGGATTACCAATGTTGCCCCTCCGCCCCCAAGAACCCCTATGTAGCTTCCTATGAATATGCCGCTCAATGCGCTCAATGCATGATGCTTCATGGTTATTTTTTGATGCAGTTTTCGTGGCTTTACAAAGTCTTCAAGCAAGACAAGAATTGAGACAATTATCATGAAAATGCCTATTGTTGTCTTTAATGCCTTTTCATTGAAGCTTGTAAGAAACGACGCACCTATTAACGAGCCAACAACACCAGCTATGGCAAATGCCATAAAATACCTTGGTTTCAGCTTCTCGTTCTTTGAAAATTTTGTTATATTGCCAAGGTTTATCCCCACCATCGAAAACCTTCCTGTGGCAACAGCCGTGTGAACCGGAATTCCCAAAAAAATCATCACAGGAAGAAGTATGAGCATTGCCATGCCTATCATTGTGCCCATTATGGCTGAAAGGAAGCTTACAGCAAGCAGCAAAGCAAAACTTAGCATTTCCATTGCAATTTTGCAACCAGCAGAAAGTTTATAAATCTTGTTCAAACTAATTTTCTCATGGTCGGCAACATCCCCAATTTCACAAAAATTGACATATTGCGCTGCTTCCTCAGGTTCCAGAAGAACACAGGAAGGCAGGAAATCGCAAAAGACATGGAGCTTGGAGAAGGAACAGTAAGGACTGTGCTTGAAATATTAAAATCAAAAAAATTGCTTGATTCAACCAAAAAAGGGCATTTTTTAAGCAAAAAAGGCGAGGACATGCTAAATCAAATTTATGGAATTTTAAGCACGCCAAAAAATGTTGCAATCCATCACATTTACCCAAACTTGAAGAAAATTGGCGTTATTGTCAGAAGTGCATCAAGCCTGAAGGAATTATACAAGCTGAGGGACATAGCTGTTAAAAATGGCGCTGACGGCGCGCTTATCCTAAAGTTTGAGAACGGGCTGTATGCGCCTGAATCTGACTATGAGCAGAGCTATAAAGAGCTTGAAAAGGGCTTTGATTTCAAAAACGGCGATATACTTGTTGTTGCCTTTTCAGACAGCAAAAGAAACGCTGAAAACGGGGCTCTTGCAATTGCAGTTGAATTAAGCAGCTTTCTCAAAAAGTTTATAAGTGAGCTTTGATGCGGAAGGTTATATGCTAATTGTCAGCTGTTCGCACGGTAAGCATCTTGGGCCTTTGATAGCAAAAAAGTCGAACATCAGGCATTCAAATTTGCATGTTGATAAATTTCCCGACAATGAGCTGAGGGTAAGATTTGACACAAATCTGAAAAATAAAAATGCTGTTTTGGTGCAGTCTTTTTATGAAAATATAAGCGACTGCATTATAGAGGCGATTTTGGCAGCCAAAACTGCCGAAGAGCTTGGTGCAAAAAAAATAATTTTAGCTGCGCCTTATTTTCCCTACATGAGGCAGGACAAGAGATTTCACAAGGGAGAGGCGGTAAGCCAGGTAATCATCACAGGATTGATTGACAAATACTTTAATGCCGTTCACCTGATGGATCCGCACCTGCACAGGAAAAATAAGCTAGAAAATATTTTCAAAATAAAGCCGAAAAAACTGACTGCAAACAACCTGATTGCAGGCTACATCAGAAAGCACGTAAAGAATCCCGTTATTATTGGCCCTGATGAGGAAAGCTACAAGTGGGCAAAAAATGTTGCTGAGATAATAAATTCTGAGTCAATAATATTAAATAAGAAGAGATATTCATCTTATCATGTGAAAATTAAATTAAATAAAAAAATCAGCTTAAAAAACAAAAATGCGGTTATTGTCGATGACATAATAAGCACTGGACACACAATACTTGAGACAGCAAAGATTCTAAAAAAATTAGGCGCTAAAAAAATTTATTGCATCTGCGTTCATGGGATTTTTGTAAGCAATGCGCTTTCAAAATTAAAAAAAGCGAAAATAAATGTGATTTCTACGAATACTATACCGAATAAAGCTGCAAAGATTGATGTGAGCGGCGTGATTGCCGGGAGTTTGAAAAATTGATTCAATACCCTTTCCCGAACACAGCCCATGACTTGGCTTCTGCATTGCATTGAATGCATTTTCCAGTCGAATGCGAGTGAGCTTCGTTGCGAACTCGCTCATTACTCACTGATTTCTGCTCGAATGGTATGCACCTGCATGTTGCCCCTTCTGCTTTGTCCTTGATAGTGGTTTCGCATTCATCCTGACCGCAGAACAGGGCCTTTGCCATCTTCTTGTTTTTTATCACATTTAAGAAATCATTGAAATTGTGCACTTCAACAATGCTTTTTGCCAGATATTCCTTTGCCTTTTTGAACAAATTGCTTTGTATTTCATCAAGTATTTGCTCAACTTTTTTCTCCATGTCCTTTGTTTTAATGGCAATTTTTTCGTTCGTGTCCCTTCTCACCAAAACAAGCTGGTCAGCCTCAACATCTTTTGGGCCAATTTCTATCCTTAATGGCACCCCTTTCAGTTCCCATTCGTTGAATTTCCATCCTGGAGTGTAGCCGTCCCTGTCGTCAAACTCCACTGAATAATTTTTTAATTTTAACTTTTTAAGAATCTCTTTTGATTTTTCAATTACCTTTTCCTTGTTTTCCTTGAAGACAATCGGGACAACTACAACATGTATCGGAGCTATTCTTGGAGGCAGAACAAGCCCCTTGTCATCCCCATGAGCCATGACAATTGCGCCTATTGTCCTTGTGCTTAGCCCCCATGATGTCTGCCATGCAAATTTCTCCTTTTCATCCTTGTCCAAAAATTTTATCCCGAAAACCTTTGAAAAATTCTG
>JACPMU010000089.1:0-6363 GCA_016185865.1 Candidatus Woesearchaeota archaeon
AATAGATAAAGCAGTGAACGTCGTATAAGCGACTCCTATCGTTGTTAATGTTGCCAAGGTTACTTCTCCAGTGTATCCAATAGTACCAACAATAGAAGCTCCTACACCTGCAAATCCTCCGCCCCCGCCGAGAAAAGCTGTAAACAAAACCGGGCCAAAATATATTAAAAGCGCAATTGCAATAACCGTAACTGCTAATTGCACATAGCATCCAGCATTCGGCTCAAAAACCTGCCTGGCAATTGTCTTTTTTAATGCCTGAGATGCGCAGAAAACAGCTGAGAAGTCGCTTAATCCGAGTATGGGGGCAAAAACTTTTCTGTTGGCCCTGTCTTCAAATGAAGGAATAGGAACCCAGAACCCTTTCTTGCCCTTCAAAATTCCAACTCCTTTTGCATTTTTGCCTTGGGGATCATCATAATAAATTGTCAGCCTTTGAAAGTTGTTGAAAAGCAATCCGTCTGGCTCAAAGCTGTAAACAGGATTGTCAACAACATAATGCAAGTCTTCCCTTCTTTTGATCTCCTTGTTCTCTTTCTCCACTGGAATGTTTTTAGTCACAACCTCATTAGGATAGCTTTGCTGAACGCTTATGGAAGGAACATCCTGGCCATTAAGATTTACAGTTGTGCCTGAGGAAATGTCAAGCTGCGCCTTCTTGTCAACAGAAAAGATTGTGTATGGCAAAAATGTAGGGTTAGTCGCGCTTCTGTTCTGCAAGTCTGTAAGCCTTTTCAGCTCTGACCTTCCGAGCTTTGCTGCAAAACTAAAAGCATAATTCTGGTTTTCGGATGTGACTGACTTCTTGTCGGTTATTGTAAACAGCATGACATCAGTTTCAGGATTTACATAGCTTACATCAAAATCCAGGCTTCTTAAATATTCCAGCTTCTTCAACGGCTGCTTTTCATCAAAATCAGCATCGAATGTCTTTTCATTTATTTCAGTAGCAGCCTCGAATATAGGCCTGTACCTTATGTCAAATGTGTTGAAAAACTCTGAAAACACTTTTGTAAAGTCTTCCTTGCCCAGCCTTATCGGATAATTCACTTTTACAGTCACATCAGTGTTGCCAAACTCTATAAAGACTGAAGGATTTTGCTTCTGAACTGAAAAGCCGTACTTTGGCACATCAGCGCTGTCCAGGCATTTTGGCACTTCTGAATTTAGATAATCAATCAGCCTTTCCTGGGTCTGGTTGAGAAAAGGCTGTATGTTAACCTGGTCAAGATGCCAGTAGCCTGTTCCCCTGAAGCTTATAAGATTTGGTGTATCCAAATAGCCGCCAGTCTGGCTAAGAGTGTTGAGGCCTTCAAAGCCAGCTTTCCTTACGCAGTCATTGATGAATTTTTCAACTTCTTCAGCCTGCAAACTTGTTTCAGCGGCTTTTTTCGATTCCTCATCGATTTTTGATTTTATTACGTTGTTATAAATAAAAAATCCTGCAAGAGCGGCAAAAGCCATGATCAATCCTGCAATAACAAAGAAGGATGTCTGGGCTTTATTCCGCATCCTGCTTTTAAAGACGCTTTGCCTGTGCTTGAAAATTCGCATTTTATTGGTTTTCCTGAGCTTGGTTTTGGTTTAATTCATTAAGCTGCTTTAATGATTCGCATGACTGCCTTAAATGCTTGTTGGTTATTTTATCGCACACAGAGTAATCTTTGTTATCAAGCACAAATGTCATGTAGCATGAGTCTTTCCTGCTTTCTATTGAAATGGCCTCGCAAAGCGAGTTGTCATTGATGGATTTTGCGATGTTTGAATAGCACAAGTCTTTAATCCTTGCATTGCTGATTTGTGTGCAGTAATATTTGTTGCGCTGCGCCTCTCCGATGTTGCCTATGCACGTGTCTTCCAAATCAGGCACCTCAAGGGCGTTGCACTGCTGCAGCGCCTTGTTTGGATTTGACTTTGCAAGCTCCTTTATCTCCTCAAGAGTCTCTGTTGAGATCAATTGCGAGTACTCTTCTGTTTTTTTGCAGTCTGCAGCGCATATTTCATTGCCTTCGCAAATATTGTTGCCGCAGCATGGAGCAATTGGCTTGCTGGTGCAAATATTATCTACCAAAACATCTTCGGTGCATGGGTTGTTGTCATTGCATTCTAAAACTTGCAATTCGCATGGGCTGCATATTCCTCCGCAGTCAATGCCCTCTTCGTTCTGGTTGTTTATGCTGTCAAAGCATGTTTCGCTTCTCTCCGCAACAATCTTTATTGGCAGCGTTGCAACTGCTTTTTTATTGTCGTATTCGACAATCGCCCTTAGTATGTAGTCTCCTGCTTTTGTGTCATCAGGCACTAAAATTCTTGTCTGCGTTGAGCCGAATGTTTCAATGGCCCTTGTCTCGATTTTTTGCGTTATAACTTTGTTTGTGACAGGCTCTATGACTTCCTGCTTTATCACAACATCATACCTTTCTGAAGAGCCGAGGTTTGAAAGCTCCTTCAGAAAAACAATATTTTCACCCGGCTCTATAGTTGTAGACACCGGCTCAAGATTCAGGTCAAGCAGCTCTGTTGCAGATTTTGAAGGGCTGTAATAAAAGAATGAGGCAATTCCTATCAATGCGGCAAAAACAAATATTATGACCAATGCTGTTGTATGCGACAGGTGTATCTCATGCCTTATTGTTGGCTTAAAGCTTGAGCTTACAGCTTCATCAATCTCTTTTTCAGTGTAGCCGTACTTCAGCAAAACGTTCCTTATCGTAGAAATATCATAGCCTTTTTGCACAAGGCTTTTGACATAATTTATCAAACTCTTTTTTGGCATCAGGAATTTTATTTTATTAATTGTATTTAAAGATTGTTGTTGCAATTTATGAGCGTGTGGTTTGTCATAAGTAAAATTATATTTTATCCCTTATTTATTCCTTATTTATCCTTAATAATGTACTATTTCTTTCAATTTTATCCCTTATTTATACTATATTTTGTATAAATATCAAAATTTCATAATAGTAAGTTTTAAATACTAATACTTAAATTAGACTATATAATGTATATATCTAGGTTAAAATGAGTATCCAGATAAGGATTACTGTATCAAAGGAAATCAACGATTTGCTAGAGAGGGTTTCTAAAAAACTTGGCAAGAAAAAATCAATGCTAGCCAGAGAGCTGATGGAGCAGAAGATGTACGACCTGGATTTAATACAAAAAGAGCTGCAGGAAATGGACAAAAAAAATTGAGTTGATTATTTTGAAAATAAAAATAATGGCAAAAACGTTTAATGCGTCATGTGAGAAACCAATAAAATAACAAAAAACATCAATTTCACATTCAAAAATAGTCGAATGTGAGTGAGCTCATTGCGAACTCGCTCACAACTGACTACTAAAACTCAATAATGGATTAGAAAATGAAAAATAAATCAAATAAAAAATCCCAAACATCAATCTTCATGGTAATCGGGATACTTATTGTCATAGGCTCGGTTATCTTTTTTTACTCAACGCAAAAGATTGCAAAGCCCTATGAGCCTGAAATAAGGATTGTTCAGGAGCAGATTCCGGTTGAGTTTGACCCGATAAAAAACTACGCAAATGACTGCGCATATTCGCTTGGCATTGAAGGATTAAAAATAATTGGGGATCAAGGTGGATACATCAGCTTTGCAGACAAGGCATTAAACAAGGAAGCTTTTACTATAACTCAAAATCCGACCGAAAGCGATGCTGTTTTCTTTGCAAAAAACTCAGAGTTAAAAACTCCGTACTGGTGGTACATGAAATCGGCAAACAACTGCAAAGGCGACTGCAAGTTTGCATCAAAAAGGCCTGACTTAAGGCAGACAGATAATTCAATTGAAAAGCAATTGGAGAGATACATTGATTCAAAGTTCAAGGAATGCCTGAACAATTTTGAGCCTTTCATTGAGCAGGGCTTCAAGGTAAGCGAAGCCGGAAAAATAAAGACCGATGTGACTGTTGCCGCAGATGACGTCATAGTTTTGGTTGAATACCCGTTGGACATAGAAAGGCAGGATGCAAAATCAAAAATAACACAGTTCCTTGCAAGGGTTCCGGTTAATCTTGAGAAAATATACGAGCTTTCCACAAAAATAACAAACCTTGAAATCAAGCACCGTTATCTTGAAAAGCATGTTTTAAATCTGCTCGTTGCTTTTTCAGGAGTTGACAGGCAAAAGCTGCCTCCGATGTCAGACATGCAGTTCAAGTTCGGCTCAACCACAAGCTGGCAGAAAAGCGATGTCAAAAACAAGATAACAGGCTTGCTTGCGTCATACATTCCGCTGTTACAGGTTGATGGAACCTACAATTATGAAAGAAACTTGTTTGATTCAGAGCTTAAGCAAAGGCTGTATGATTCAACAATAATCCCTGTTGCAAACAGCTCGTTCAGGGACATTTCAGCGGAATTCACTTACCTTGATTTCTGGCCAGCGTATTTTGACCTGAACTGCAAGGGAGAAAGGTGCATGCCAAGCTCTGCAAATTCTTTTATTTCATTTTTCGGGATACAGGATTACAAGTTTGCTTATGATTTATCGTTCCCTGTTTTGGTTGAGGTGCAGGACCCGTTTGCATTAAACGGCCAGGGCTACACATTTAATTTCTTTTTGGAAGGAAACATAAGGAACAACAAGGCAATGCCTGTTGACTTTGCTCCCTTGGAAAAAGCCTCTTTGAGTGAAAGCTCATTGCTTTGTGATGCAAGAACAAGCGGCAATGTCACAATACAAGTTCTCGATGCGCTACATAGGCGCAACAAATTTAGATGGAATTCTGAAAGAAAGTTTCCCTGTCGGCATAGGGGGCGCAATAAGCATTGTGAAAGAAAATTACATAGGAAAATCAGCGGAATTTGATTCAAGCATAGACAATGATGCTTCATTGAAAATTGAAATGAGCCCCGTACACACAAAAAAGCTTGTTGTCAAAAAGAAGAATGTTGTAAAAACATCTAATGGGTGGCAGTTTGTTGACTCATCTGTTGACTTAAGCGCAAATGAATATGCAACTGTCACACTGACAAGAGGCAGCGGCGGAAATGAATTGGAGTTTTCATCAATTGCAAACTATGAAGGCCAGCAATCACCAGTCGAAATGGAAATTGCACCTGGCAATTATGCTGCTGACATCAATCTGATACTAAACCAGAGGATAGTGATTCCTGAAAAGCAGCAATGCGTTAGGAAAGGAATTTTCGGAGATAAAGAATGCTTTACAGTCCCAAAAATTGATTTTGGCGAAAAATCAGCTCCTGGCCAGGAAAGGTTTCCTGAAGGAGGCTTGAAGCTTAATTTCACAATAAATCCAGGCGACTTAAGCAAAGACACAATTGTGCTATATGCAGTTAGCATTGATTTTGCAGGCGTTCCTGAAAGCCAGAGAACTGTTGAGGACATTGAGCAGATGGGCAAGATAGAGGAATATTCCAGAATATACCAAATGGCTTTGCAGCCGGCATTTGATTAAAATGAACTTGATAAAAATATCAACCATCATGAAAAGTGAACTTTTGGATTATTTTGATGTCAAGCGCTATCAAAAAAAATCATTGGAGCAGTTTGTTGTACGCCACTACACTGCAAATGACCAAAAAGTGACAATCGATAAGGAAAAATAAAATGCAAAAAGAAAAATATATTCAATTTATTGCATCTTTTTTAATAGTTTTAGTGCTGACCATCCCTTTCTATGTTACAAGCGTGCATGCAGCATTAAACAGCATAGGGGTAAAAGGCAGCGACAACATAGGCAATTATATAAAAGCAAATGACTTTTTGACTTTCAATGCCCAGGCTTCCATAGAAGGCGATGCTTCCATAACAACAAGCCAGGTGCAGCTCGGCTCTGGCCTGCAGTTCAACACCTGCACAGCAGCTCTTAATGTTACAGACTGCACTTTGAGGTTTCCTGCAGCAGGCAACGATTCTTTTGAGCTCAAGTCAGTTCCGTTTACAATCAGGCTTTTCAAGGATGACAATTCTCTTGATGATGAAAAGTCAGGGATTTTGACAGTTGACCATTTAGCTCCACAGGTTATATTAACGACACCACAGGCAATTTTCACATCACAGCAGAATGTCATTGTAAATTATGATGTAAGCGACCTTGCCTGCAATGACCCAACGTGCTTGGGCAAATGCTCTGGATTAAAAAATATAGAGATTTATACTGCAGACAGGTCATTCAGCCAGCTCATAGCATTAACAGGAAATGAGTCAACAAACTGCTCGCAGGCATCAAGCGTAAACATAAGCTCTTCATTGTTCAACAATGGGTTGAATTCTGTTTTTGCAAAGGCAACAGACAAGCTCAACCAGGTTTCGCCTGAAACATCAGTTACTTTCACAATTGATGCTGTTGGTCCGTCTATACTGCAAACTTCTT
>JACPMU010000089.1:6446-7401 GCA_016185865.1 Candidatus Woesearchaeota archaeon
TAAGAAAAGGAATAAGCCTGAGTACATTCCCATCATTGGGAATTGATGCTGAGGTTGTTGTCAACATATCAGAGCCCAATCTTAATTTCAACAGCGTAAGAGCAAATTTATTGGCATTGAACCCCAACCAAAATTTAAGAAATGTAATTGGTATTTGTGCACTGACACTTACACCCAGCGTTGTCAATTGCAGATGGCCTATAACATTAAATCCAGGCACACCAGGATTGAAAAGCGTTATAATAAATGCCTCTGACATCCAGGGCAACAGGGAAAGCGTCACAATAACAAAGCAACTGTCCCTTGACAATAATGGGCCTGTTGTGCAGTCATTCTCAACACCCAATATGCTTAATGGCCAGCTTGTTGCAAGCTTGAGCAGCACAACTGTCACAGCTGACATTGACGAAGCAACCGGAATAGTTGCTGAGGAGATATTTTTGCGCTTTGGCTCATCAAGAGTTGCAGCAACAGGCTGCAGCAAGCAAGGAACAATATGGAGCTGCACATGGCAAAATCTCAACCTTGGCACCATAGGCACGACTCAAATATCAATTGAATCAGACTCAACAGATGTTTTGCTTAACCCTGTATTGGATGCTGCAACTGCTGATGTCATTTTGGATGCGCAAGTTCCTGTTTTGGGAAGCATAAACATAACCAATGTCGGCGGTTTAACAGAGGCATTTGCAGGATTTTTCAAGATTGGCGACAAGATTGCTGTTGTTGCCAACATCACAGAAGAAAATGAAGTTTTTGCAACTGCTGACTTTTCGCCTTTCATAAGCGGCGCTTCAAGAGTTGCCGGCTCATGCGAAAGGCTGCAGGCTGATGAGCATGTCTGCAGATGGCTTACTCCACCCATAAGCCTTGAGTCAACTAATATCATAAGGTTTAATTTCACAGATTCAGCAGGCAACTCATTGACTGTCACAAGGTCATTAAAGACTTATGG
>JACPMU010000084.1 GCA_016185865.1 Candidatus Woesearchaeota archaeon
CCTGCTTGGATGCTTGTATCGCGCCATTTAAACTCTCTTTATCTTAATTTCTTTCTTCTTTGGAGTTAATTGCTCCAAAATCTTTTTTAATGTTGAATCGTCAATCTTGCCATGAACTTGGTTTTTTTGTATTGCCTGAAACAAAACCAAAAGCAGCTGCAATGATTTTTCCTGATGGGCTGTCTTTAAATTTCCGTACCTTTCTAATGCGTCCTTTGTCATGAACTGCCTCACAATTGTTTCCATCTGCTCAATCTGCTGCTGTATCTGGGCATGCTCATGTGACTGCTGCTGCATTCTTTCCTGCTGCATCTGCATCAATTCTTCAAGCTTCCTTTTTTTAATTTCGTCAAGAGTCGGCATTTGATTCACTTGCTTTTTTCTTCAGCTTTTTTAACTGCTTTCTGCTCCTGCCTTATTTCTGCAACTTCTTTTTTTGCTTCAATCTGAATTTCCTGCCTTGGCTTTATTCCGTGAATCTTAGTGGCTATTTTGTCCAGAAATGACTTTCCTTTTGGAGTGATTATCCTTCCCTTATGGACACCTTTTTCAGCGAACTTGACAAAGCCTGCTTTTTCCAGCTGCTGCAGAGATTTCCTCAGGATGCTGCCGGAGCCCTTGTAGAAATGCTCTTTCTTCACTCCCCTGTTTTTTTTGCCGCCGTACTTTGTCCTTAACTTGGAAACTCCGACAGGCCCGTAGCGGTAGATGCTTCTTAATACAGATGCGCTTCTCATATACCACCAGTCCTCATTTGCAGGGGGCCTTTCCTTGTGCATTCCCGTCTTTACAAACTGCGCCCATGAAGGCGCTTTTATTTCAGGGACTTTCTTCAGCTCTTCAGCAGCCTTGCTTATGAGCTCCTGCGGCTCCGCATCGTACATTGTTGGCATTTTTGTTGTTGATTTAAATTCTATTTTTATTTTTCAATATGCTCTGCAATTCTTCTGCTCGCCCTCGCTTTTTTGCCATATCGCTCGGGCTCGCCAATTTATTTAAACATTAAAAGCGTATCTGAAATTGTTTTTTTGCACCTTGCGGTGCCAGAGCGGCTAACCTAGTTAGCGACAGTAAAGCGAAATATCGTGCTGTTTAAAAAGATTGTTGTTTGTCTCTTTTATATGCCAATAAGTTTGCCGGAGCTCGCTTGCTATTTCAGGGCAATATTTCAGGGCACATTTCATTTACTTTCTTAAGAACAAGTTGTTCGAATGAAGCATCGTCTTGGTATTTTTCCCTCAGTGAATTTACATTTTCTTCTGTGTAGCTGTATTTCTGCAAAAGTGAAGCAGATTCTTTTATTGCAGCTGCAGTCTCTTCGTCGCTATCGCCCGAGAGAAACTTGCATGAAAATTCAGCCTCAAACGTTGCGTATTTTTCCCTTTCGCCCATTGAGGCAGTTTTTTGCGGGCTTGACTGGGCTGTTTGCTGGCCGCTGGCGCTTTGCTGCGAGCACGCGGCAATAAGAAACATAAATGCAATAACAAGATATGATATTTTTTTCATGAAATCACCCCATAATTGGTAATCAAAACACTTATAAATTCTTTTGCTTTTACTAATTGTTGAAAATATAAGAACTATTTATTTTCCATATCGAAAATAATTAGTATTTTCAGGAATGAACATTTTATAAAATTTCCATTATTGAAAAAATGATAGCCCATTTAGAAAAACCGTACAAGCCGGAGCAGATAAGGCACATTTTGAATCCTGTTGTTGATAAATGGTTCTTCACAAGATTCAGGGAATTTTCTTTGCCCCAATTATTCGGAGTAATGGAAATACATTCAAGAAACAACATACTGGTCAGCGCTCCGACAGGCGCAACTAAGACATTAACGGCTTTTTTGTCAATTTTAAATGAGCTGATTGACTCAAGCGAAAAGGGAATTCTTGAAAATCGTGTTTATTGCGTTTATGTAAGCCCTTTAAGGGCGTTGTCAGAGGACATAAAGGTGAATTTGGTTGAGCCGCTGGAGGAAATGGAAAAGATTGCGGGAAAAAAACTTAGCATAAGGGTTGCATCAAGGACAGGCGACACATCCGCATCGGAAAAATCAAAAATGCTTAAGCATCCTCCGCATATTTTAATCACAACTCCTGAAAGCCTTGCAATAATGCTGACATCCGTAAAATTCAGGGAATTATTAAAAAATGTTGAATGGTTCATAGCAGACGAGATTCATGCGCTGGCAGAAAATAAAAGAGGAGTGTACCTGTCATTGTCAGTTGAGAGATTAAACAGGATAGCGCCTTCAATGACAAGAATAGGCTTAAGCGCAACAATCGCGCCATTGGAGGAGATTGCAAAATTTCTAGTCGGCTACGAAAACAACAAATTAAGGGACTGCAAAATTGTTGATGTGCAGTTCATCAAGAACATGGACTTGAAAGTGCTTTCTCCGGTTCCTGACTTGGCTGACATGGAGCATGCGATGATGCACAACACAATGTACAGCTTGATTGATGATCTAATTCAAAGCCACCGCACAACGCTTATTTTCACAAACACAAGAAGCGCAACAGAAAGGGTTGTGCATCATTTGAAGGAAAAATTCCCGAAGAAATATGCGGAAAACATAGGCGCGCATCACGGCTCTTTGTCAAAGACTTTGAGGCACAACATTGAAAACAGATTAAGGAAAGGAGAACTAAAAGTGATTGTTTCAAGCACATCGCTTGAACTGGGGATTGACATTGGGTATATTGACTTGGTGATATGCCTTGGCTCTCCCAAGTCAGTCGCAAGATTTTTGCAGCGCGCAGGAAGAAGCGGGCACAAGCTGCACGATACCGTAAAGGCAAGAATCATTGTCCTTGACAGGGATGACTTGGTTGAATGCGCTGTTTTGCTTAAGTCTGCAATAGAAAAAAAAATTGACAAGATCCATATTCCAACAAGCTGCCTTGATGTTCTGGCGCAGCAATTGCATGGAATGAGCATTGAGCAGAAATGGAATGTGAAAGAGCTGTTTAACTTGGTAAAGCAAAGCTACTGCTACCACGAGCTTGCATACAGGGATTTTATTGAGGTTATTGATTATCTTGCGGGGAAATACATTTCTCTTGAGGACAGGCACATCTATGCGAAAATATGGCACGATGAAGAGACAGGAGAGCTTGGAAGAAAAGGCAAGATGTCAAGGGTCATTTACATGACAAACATCGGCACAATTCCCGAAGAAAGCTACATAACTGTTAAGGTAGGGGAGCAGCCAATAGGCCATATTGACGAGGCATTCCTTGAAAGGCTGAAAAGAGGGGATGTTTTTGTCCTTGGAGGCGAGAGATACGAATTTCTGCATGCAAAGGGAATGGTTGCCTATGTCAACGCGTCTGTTTACAGGCCCCCTACAATTCCAAGCTGGTTTTCTGAGATGCTGCCATTAAGCTTTGATCTGGCATTGGAGATTGGAAGATTCAGAAAATTAATGAATGAATTATTTTGCTCCGGCAAATCTCATAAAGAGATTTTGGATTTTATCAACAGCTACCTTTATGTTGACAAAAATGCAGCTGAATCAATCTATGAATATTTTTACGAGCAGTTCAGCTATGCTGAGATTCCATCCCATTCAAGAATAATAGTGGAGCACTATAGTGATGATAAGAGCAAAAGGAAGTATGCCGTATTTCATACCCTTTATGGGAGAAGAGTAAATGACTGCCTGTCAAGGGCTGTTGCATTTGCAATTGCAAGGACGCAGCATAGGGATGTTGAGATTGGCATAAATGACAACGGGTTTTACATCGGCTCCGAGAAAAATGTCAATGTGATGCAGGCATTCAATCTAGTCAAGTCAAAAGAGATGAGGAAAGTGATGGACATGGCAATAGAGCAAACAGAGGTTTTAAGGAGAAGGTTCAGGCACTGCGCAACAAGGGCAATGATGATATTAAGGAGTTACATGGGCCACCAGAAAAGGGTTGGAAGGCAGCAGGTGTCATCAATGATACTGCTGAATGCTGTGAAAAGAATTGACCCGAATTTCTGCATTTTGAAAGAGGCAAGAAGGGAAGTGCTTGAGGATTTGATGGATATTGAAAATGCCTCAAAAGTCATTGAAGGAATTGAGCAGAAAAAAATTTTAGTCAAGGAGATAAACACAAGCCTTCCTTCGCCGTTTGCATTCAACCTCATACTGCAGGGATTTTCTGACATCATGAAGATTGAGGACAAGGTGGAGTTTGTAAGAAGGATGCACCAGCAGGTTATTGCGAAGATAAAGATAAAGGAGTAAAAAAGTATGTGCAAGTTTGAATCTTTATTTTTCAAAAACTCAAAATTATAAAAAAGATTTAAATATAGCCTCATTACATTGATGTTATAATGAAAAAAGTGGTGGCGCTTTTAGTAATTCTTATTATGGTTGTTTTTGGCTGCGTTAATCCTTCTTCTGAAATTAGCGAAGAATCACAAGAGGAAGTTAACAAACCCGGAGAACAGCCAATCATTCCTGGAGAAAAGCCCAAGCCATCAGAACCAATTATAGTAGAAAAATGCCCTGACAAAGTATGTGATGATTTTGAGATGGAAAGGGGAGTATGCCCGGAAGACTGCAGAAATGTTGAAGGCTGGAAGGAAAATATGCAGCAGCAACCAGGACAAACTATCATGCCACAACAGCAGGCTCCGCCTGAAAGAGAGTTATCTGTCAAGGCGCTGCAAACCAGCTACAAAACAATAACTGCAAAACCTTCAGGCTGGTTTAAGACAGGGCAGGATGCAGACATCATGCTTTCAGGGGCAGGCTTTGACAATTCCGGAGGCGCTTTACAATTTAACCATCCCGGCGGATTATCAAGTGACGGCCAGCATCTTATCCTGGCTGACAGGTTTAACAACAGGGTCTTGATATGGAATAATCTGCCAAGTGGCAATACAGCACCAGATATAGTTTTAGGGCAAAAAGATTTCACCTCTAACAATCCTGGAAAAAGCTTGGATAGGCTGGATTGGCCTGTAGCAGCGGCAACAGACGGAAAAAGAATAATAGTCGCTGATACCTACAATGACCGGCTTCTTATCTGGAATAATCTTCCTGCGAGCAATGGGCAGCCTGCTGACATTGAAATAAAAAATGCTGGACGAGGGCAGGATATTGACCCAAAGAGGGCTATGGGATGGCCTTGGGCTGTCTGGACTGACGGAGAAAGGCTGATAGCGGCAGCAACAGGCAGCGCAAAAGTCGTTATATGGAATTCTTTTCCAACTGAAAATGACCAGCCTGCAGATATTTCGCTCACGCTTCCGGATAGTTTCGGAACTCCAAGAACCATTGGCAGCGACGGCAAGCATTTGGTGGTAGGCGATCATAATGTAAAAGTTAAAGGGAAGGAAGGTCCTGGAAACTTTTTCTGGAAAAATTTTCCCAACCAAGATAATCAGCCTTATGATTTCTTAATTTCATCGGCAGAAGAGGCGCCTGAAGCTCCATTAGGCCAAAAAATAACGAGGAGAGGCGACATCTTTTGGGGCCCTGCATTTACTTCTGATGGCAAACTGATAGCTTTAGGAGAGCGGCTTTATATTTGGAATTCTTTCCCGGAAAATGAGAATGATATGCCTGATGTATCTGTGGGCGCTCTTCACAGCGGAATGCCGGGATATAAGTTTGTTGGGGGTGACGGCTCTGGAATCGCAATTACAGGTGATAAGGTTTACATTTCCTTATACAACGGGAACAAAATTGTTGCATATAACTCAATACCCCTAGGCTCTGGGCAGAAGCCTGATTTTGCCGTAGGCTCGCCTGATTTAGTTACTAACACTCTTGACAGCGTCGGATTCATTACTAACCCTATGATAGAAACTGATGGAAAAAGCCTTTTCGTATCTTCTGATTTTGATGGCAAGCTA
>JACPMU010000101.1 GCA_016185865.1 Candidatus Woesearchaeota archaeon
ATCCTCAGCGGCACGGTTTTTTGGCTCAACGAACTATAATCGAGCAGCAGGCTCAATGTGGAATTGCTTATTGTGACATTTGTTGTCCCGTTGGGATTGGCTTCATACACTGTGATGTTCCCAAGCCTCAAGAATGTAGTGTATTCGCTTGAATAGTTAAGAAAAATCTCCATGTTGCTTAACGCGCCAGGCATGTAAACTGACGAATACAGGTTAATGATGTCATCAATGCCCGGAAACATGTATTTTTCATAGCCTATAGATTGCGTGTCATTATAAGAAGAGGTGATATAAGTCACTCTAAAAAATCCTCCTGCTATGTATCTGCTGCCTGAAGTGAAATCAATTTTTATGTTGTTTTCCCCTGCTCTGAAATTTGCGAGATATGCATTGCTTATGTTCCACTTGTCAGGCATCATGTTGCCGCCTCCTGAAGAGCCCTTTGAATAGCTTCCGGAAAACGCGTTGTTTATGTAAAGATCAAAATTGCCGCCTGCATCTACTTCAATGTAAGAGCTGTTGATAGACTCTAAATCCTTCGGCAAAATTACTTTTTTAACTAAGTCCCCGTCTCCCTCATAGCCGCCAAAATAAGCATAAGCATTTGTCTTCTTGCTTTTAATCCCGCTCAGTAAAACCCTTGCGGTAAAGCCTTCTGTGGGCTTTGCCTTTGCAATGCCTGTTATTATCTTCCTTGAAGAAACAAGATTTCTTTTTACAGGAATGCTTCTTGAGTAAATTTCCTCGCCGTTGACCAGCACGCTGAATCCGTATTGTGCAGGAAATATGCTTTCTGTCAGGTTTTTTGTAAGGTTTGCTGCCAGCTCCATCTTGTCCTCTGCCCAGAAATTGCCGATCTGCTCAAGTATTGTGCTGTTGATGTTGGTTATGTCCCCTGATGCTATCAGGCTTTTTACATAGTCGTTGCTGACTTCCCCCACCTCCATTGCGGAAAAAACTCTTATCAAGTCCTGGGAAGCGTAGTTGACATTGACCTGCTGCTGCTCGGCAGAGTAGAAATTGGCAGCAAGCAGAACTGAAATTATTATGATGCCTGATGCAAGCAAAGCATCAATCGTGAAAAATATAGCTTTTTTCATTGTTTATTTTTCATTGCCATACATAAACAACCATTTTAATAATTTTTGAATTGTAGCTTAAATAGCGCTCAGCCTTTACAAGCTTTTTTGGATTGGCAGCTGTGACGTTTACAGAAGTGCATGTGCCCTCAATAAGAGATTTTGCAGCTTCCTGCACTAATGTCGTGAAATTCCCGCTGAAAAAGGAAACATCAAAATCGCTGAAGAAATAAACGCTTCCGTTGCCGTATTTCCATTTTGAAAGGGCATTTGTCTGGTCTTGGTTAAATGTCGCAATCTGCTTGAAATCAGCTGCATTTGATTTATTCTCGACATAATAAGCCTGCCTGAATACAATGCTTTCCCCAACATTCAATTCCAGGTACTGGTCTGTGCTGTTGACAGTGGCATTTCTGTCGCTTGTTGATTGCCCTGATTTTTTACGGAAGTCAGCCCCGACAAGATTTTGGCCCTGCGCGCTTACAAGCTGGCCGCTGAACATAATCAAGCCTCCTCTTGAAGAATAATCCTCAACAGCTGCTTTGAACTCATCAAAATCAGACGGGGATATGTCAGGATGCTCAAATACTAGAATTCCGTAGTTATTTATATTTGCCATCAAGTCATCTATCTCATCGCCAAAATAAATGTCCCCATGGAAAGAGTCATTAATAAAATCTTTTAGGAAAGAGTCTGTTTCTTTAGAATAGTAATAAGCGCTCTTGACGTTGTATTCTGTGGTGACAACCGGATGGCCTGTGCCGCAGATTGAATTAAGGTTTTTAACCTCGTCATCTTCTCCGGTGAAAAATACAAAATACTCATAAACAGTTCCAAATTTTTTTTTTGTATCATTATAATTAAGCTGCTTGAAATACTTTATTTTTGTTGCATTGACTTTTTGCCCGTCGGCAATACCTATTCTAATCACAGTTTCATTGTTCCAGTTAGGAGGGTAGCCGCTCAGGGCCAATGAGGATGAAATGGCCTTTGCATCCGCAAGCATGCTGTCCAAGTCGCCCTTTTCCTGCTTCTGAAAATTGCTTGTATAGCTGAAGTAAACCACCAGCGTGAATGTAAACAGCAATAATGCTATTGCAAAGTCCATGTACCAGGCTTGAGATTTAGTATTCATCCAACACCTCTTTTTTAATCTTAAACTCCAATAATACAAATATAAACCTTTCGTATTACCCAATAAAAGATAGTAGAACAATTATAAAATATTCCAAAAAAAATTGAAATAATAAAAGTTATCAAGTTACATTAATAAATTTTGATGCAGTATTGGCAGCTGCCAGATTATCTTCAACTGTTAAGTTAACAAGATAAAATCCAGAACTCGAGTAAGTGTGCATCATATTAGTTAGGTTTGATTGTACACCATCACCAAAATCCCAATCATAACTTGCTATAAAGCCGTCTAGATCGTAGCTTAAACTGCCATTAAATCGTACACTAAGATTTATACCTAAAGTATGGTTAATTATGGCAACTGGGTTTTGGTTTGTTAGTGTAACACAAGTTTCATTACTAGAACAAGTTAGATTGCTTAAACAGCCACATAAGAAACAATTATTTATCAATGTTCCATTTGAGCAATACAATGGTTTTGTTACCGAGCACTGACTGTATTGGGTTCCATCAGAACATGCTGTAGTTACATTTGTTACAGTTGTTTGGCAAGATGGATAACCATTAACACAGGTTTGGTTTAAATTAGGATCGCAATAGCTCAATGTTACTGCATTGGTAGAAAAAACACAACTAGAGCTGGCAGTTCCAGGGCTTATGCAAATATAATTTAAATAATTCTTTGTAATTGAATAATTGCTGCAATAGTAACTTCCTGTGAATTGGCTATTGCCGCAATCTAGATTGCTAAAGCAAGTTATATTTTCTGCTACAGGATCGCAGTTGTTACTTACTGAATTGCAGCTATTGCCACTTGGGCATCCGCAAGAATTGCATTTATGCACCAACGAACCACCATAACAATATTTCGGTTTAGCGCTTGAGCATTCGCCATATTTTGTTCCATCAGGGCAAGCAGGAATGATGTTAGGTGCATTTTCCCCGTTATTTACAATAGTAGAAATAGGACTATTTGAGTTTGAGCCTACTGCAGAGCAATCAACAGTTGTCAAGCCTGGGCCAATGCTCAAGTAAAAGGTTAACAAGTCCCTAACCTCATTTATTGTCAACGGGCTTGATGAGGGGTTTGTTAAATAAAGGTAAAGATTTTTTCTTAAAATGTCTTTAGCCCTAGATACTTCACAAATATCTGCAAATGAAGTACCAGATAGCACCAATAAAAATATTATCATCAAAAATAACAGCTTTTTCTTAATTTTAAGCACCTCTCTAACAACATTTTCCCAATACCTTGCAACAATCCTCTTTTAAAACAATCCCAACTTCGATAAGCCGGGTATCACATGTTTTTGCTTCATCAGCTGTGTTGCAAGCTGCAATTTGAAGCTCTGACAACACTTTTGTTTCTTTTTTAGGTATTTCTTTACAGCTAATTAAAAGTAAGAGCATTATAAGAAGCAATAATAATCTTTTTATTCTGAACATCTTTTTATTGTTATTCATAGTGATTATTTATTAATTTTATGATTTTATTCTGTTTTTATCAGCAGCATAAGCTATGCTCACTGCAACATGAAGCCTGATAGCCTATACCATATATTATGTCCAATCCACTGCATAAACCCAAATTTTGCGCATTTTGGCATATATTGGAGTCTGCAAAGAAGGATATTATTTTGTTGTTTATATAAATAACACCTCCTGTTTTGTTAATAACATTGGTGCCCTTGCTTGCATTGCCGATTGCTCTTGGTATAGGCACAATGTAAAAAGCATTTTTTGATTCAACAGTTATTGTATTGTTTTTGAGGGTTGTTAATGAGTAATTAACATTATCCAGACTATTTGGAATCTCAAACACCCTTACATAGCCGTCTTCAACAGTGGATGCTATGAGCAGTTCCTGCTGCAGCTTCAGCGCAAGGTCCTTGACAGCCTCGTTTTCTTTTTGAAGCCTGAAGTCATTCAACTGGTCCAGAGAGGCAAGCTCAAAGGCTATAGCTATCAGAAATGCCAGCCCCAAAAATACAAAAAATTCAGCACTGATTTGTGCCTTAGAACGCATGATTCACCTCTTTTTTAATTTGATGTTACCTGAACATAGCCGTCTTCTGCCTTCACAGTTACTATGTGTATTCCCTGTGTTATTGGCAGGCTTCCGCTTATGTTGACCGAGGAAACCTGCACAATATCCGTAATTCCGCTTCTTGTCTTTATCTTAAACACAACTTCCCTGCTTGACATATTTGTTGAGTATATGTTGTCAGGAAAATTGAGCTTTAACGTTGTTTGCGACGGCTTGCCAAGGTAATAAACTGATTCAGAGGAATCAACTATTTTCCTGGCAATCTGCATTGCCTGGCTTGTTGCCACCGAATCGCCTGAATCTGAAGTGTACGTGTAATAAATAATCAGCAATGGCACAGTCATGAGCGTTGCAAATCCCATGATTAGCATGTACTCAACGCTGACCTGCGATTTCAAGCTCATTTTTTCCTTTTTGGCTTCTTTGATTTTGGCTTCTCCCTGATTAGCTGCTCTATTTTTCTTGTGTCTTCCTTGAATCCAAACTCCTCGCTTATCTTCATAACCCTGAAAGATGCAACAATAAATGCAATATAAGCAAACACAATAAATATGTATTCCGGATACGCTGAATAAGTTGCATGCCCCTCAACAGACAGCCCGCTCCCAAAAAAATCCCTTGCGGTCTGCCATACTGAAAAAATGACAATAAAAGCAAGGCATATCGCAAAATTGTCCATGTACTTTCTTATTGAGCCCTCGCTCAGCCTGTTCCTTGCCCTTGATATCAGGAGCAGGGAAGCGATTCCAAAGATTACGGTTGTTATGCTGACAGTTGCTATGTGCACCATCACGATTCACCTCCAATGTCTATTCTGGCATCAGAAAACTGGGTTAATTCGTCCAGCAATGCCGGATCAGTTTCCTTTTCAAGCGTTATTATAATGCCTTTTACCTTCCATTCCCTCATCTTTGCAGTCAGGAATTGGACAAACCTTGCCACAGTTGCCGGTTTGTTGAATATTGCCAATGTGTTCAAAGAGTCAAAAACAAGGAATTTTTCTCCATGAAATGCCTTGACTGCCTGGTCCATTGCAACAGACATGTCGCTTAGCTTTTCAGCGCTTCCAACATACAGGCAGTTTCCGATTTTTTTTGAGTCTGTCCTTGAGGCAGCGTCAATAAAAATAATCAATCTTGTGTCAATGCCGCTGTTTTCAAGGATCCTCTGCATGATGTCGTAAGGCTTGTTTAAGGTTACATAAACACCCGGGGCACCATCATTGACAAGAGACTTAACAATATCAGCAGCTGTTTTTTGGTAGCTTTTCGCATCTACTGTTACAAGAATTAAGTAATCCTTTAGGCTTTTGACTTCTCTTTTAAGGCTCTCTTTAAGTTCCAG
>JACPMU010000014.1 GCA_016185865.1 Candidatus Woesearchaeota archaeon
GAGGTTGCATTGGCAAAGGGCATGAAAGCCATCTACTACAGAAGGCCTGAAAAGGGCTTGAGAAAATTAAAGCTTGAGAGATTCTTTGATGAAACAACAATGAGCGTTCATTTGAGGGAGAATGTGCCTCCTTATGCAAAAAAAGGAATGCCGGGCAACTGGGAGTTCAAAGAATTAAGAAAAGCATTGCTAAGGCAGGATGAGATTCAGGATATGTCTAGAGAAATCATAGAAGACGCAAAGCTGCGCAAAGACGGCTTTATTGAGATTGAAAGAACAGGCTCAACCATAGTGCAGCTTGGAACCTTCAGGATTGTCATCACAAGGCCTCCTTTTAGCGATGGATGGGAGATAACAGCTGTAAGGCCTGTCAAGAAATTAAGCCTAAGCGATTACAAGATGAGCGACAAATTAACAGAAAGGATAGCCAAGCAGGCAGAAGGTGTTCTTGTTGCAGGAGCTCCCGGAATGGGAAAAACAACATTTGCGCAGGCTTTGGCAGAATACTATGCCGAGCAAAACAAGATAGTAAAGACAGTTGAAGCTCCAAGAGACTTGATTTTGCCGGAAAGAATAACACAATACGCTATCTCCTATGGTGATGCGCAGGAAATACATGATATTCTTCTTCTTTCAAGGCCGGACTACACGATTTTTGACGAGATGAGAAACACAGATGACTTCAAGCTTTTTGCTGACTTGAGATTGGCTGGAGTCGGCATGGTTGGAGTTGTGCATGCAACATCTCCAGTTGATGCAATCCAGAGATTTATCGGAAGAGTTGAAATGGGAGTGATTCCGCAGGTGATTGACACAGTTATTTTCATCAAGAACGGGTTTGTCAACAAGGTTTTGGCCTTGAAAATGACTGTTAAAGTTCCGTCAGGAATGACAGAGGCTGATCTTGCGCGCCCTGTTGTTGTTATCAATGATTTTGAAACAGGCAAATTAGAATACGAAATCTACACCTACGGCGAGCAGACAGTTGTGATTCCGGTGCAGGAAAGCAAAGGAAGAACCGGAGCGCACAAGCTTGCTGAAGCCACAATATTGTCTGAATTCCAGAAATACTCAAGAAATGTTGAGGTTGAGGTGCTTTCTGACAACAAATGCGTTGTCTACGTTCCTGAGGAGGACATAGCAAGGATAATAGGAAAGCAAGGAGCCACTATAACAAAAATTGAGGAAAGGCTCGGAATTGGCATTGATATCAAAAGCCTGGATGAAAAAGGTGATGCTAAAGGAGCTGCCTATAATGCTAAAGGCACTGCAAAAGAGCAAAGGGAAGTTCCTTTCCAGCTGGATTTCAAGAAAAACCAGCTTTTGATTGAGCTTGGAATGGACATGCAGAACAAAGATGTTGACATTTATGTTGGAGATGAATTCATTTTAAGCGCAAAAGCCGGCAAAACAGGCTTGATCAAGATAAAGAAAAGCAACAATATTGGAAGGCGCTTGATGGATGCCTTGAATAAAAAGGAGAAATTAAGGCTGGTGGTTTAATTATTTAATTAGGATGAAAATATTTGTGTAGTAATGATGCTGTTTGTGTAGGATGTGTTGGGACCGCAACAACACCGCCTGTGGTGTCATAAGAACCTTGCATATGATTGCTTCTCCTGTAGATTTCCGTCTGCATCATAAATCCATATGGCTCGCCTTTAAAAGTTGATTGGTGTGTTCTCATACCAACAGCTGTAACTCCCATTTGCCTTAGTCCATGAAATATGCCTAGAAAGCTTCTAGCAGCTACAACAAGTTCATCCGGCATCTGTGTTGGGTCGTTACCCCAATAATCCAATATATTTCCTCTTCCCTTGAAAATCACATTGGTATGATGAGGATATATAGGGGCATGCATTGCATGAACAAAAATTTGATCGTTGTCAAATATGTAAAGATCTCTTCTCGCATTTTTGATTATGCTCATTAAATCCTCCATTAGTTGGTGCCCATCTACTCCAGAATTCATCATAATTTGCGCCATTCTATTTTCCCTTTGAAATTCCCCAATAGTCAGTATTCTTCCCCTGTGTGCATGCGGATGCGCTTCAGAAGCGCCTGCTTCCTTGCCAAAATTCATATAATCTATAATGCCAACAGCCCCCAAGCTTCTGAAGTTCCATGCCAGCTGGTAAAGGCTGCTGAAATAGTTAACTACATCCTCAAAAGTAAGTTGTTCTAAGTCAAGTATATGGTCTGTGAAAATAGTAAGATGGTGGTCATGCAGCAATGGTCTTATGTTTGGAATGGATACAACTTGCCTGCCGGATGGCGTATAAAGATTTTGATGTGTAACTGGTTTGGGGGTTTTGGCTCCAATATTTTGATAGCAGAAATTGCATTCGGAGCTTCCTTTTTGTTTTGCAAGCAAAAGTATGTGCTCCAGTGTTTTTTTTGGGTTATCGGCAAAAGCATCAACAGCAGCAGTGCTGCCAAATGATTCTGACAACTTAATTGCAAATTTGTTCGCATCAACCCGTAACTCATTTCCTAAAACTTGAGGTTCTTTCTCCCTATGCACTGCAATTTTTGAAGTGTGGCTGCCAAATATGTAGGGTCCGCTTCTTAGAATTAATGGATATTTTTTAGATGTTCCATCAAGAGAAGTGCCAACAATAACTTCTGGAATCTCTTCAAAACTCAGCAGCCTGTCAAGAGATACTGCTTCTAAAGGCGTCATTATTCAAGAATCCTTGAGGATACTTCTTTAAATACCTTCCGCTTTCCGCAACCTTTTTATACATTTTAAGGAATTCTTTTGCTATGCTTGACATTAGATTCATTCGGGAGCATCCTGAAATTGTAAGGAAAGACCTTGAAAAGAGAAATGAGAAGGAAAAGCTTGAATGGCTTGATGACTTGCTGAAAAGCGATGCTGAATACAGGAAGCTGCTTCAGGAAAACCAAAGGCTGAGGCAGAGAAGAAACGAGATAACTGATGAGATAAACAGGCTGAAGAAGCAGGGCGAAGACATTAAAGGAAAAGTGCAGGAAGCTAAAGAGCTGCCTGAAAAAATCAAGCAAAGCGATGAAAAATCTGATGAATTAAAAAATAAAATTGAATATTACTTGATGAGGCTGCCAAACATTTTGCATGAATCTGTTCCTGTTGGAAAAGACGCCAATGATAATGCTGTTGTAAAGACATGGGGCGAGAAGCCAAAATTCAGCTTTGAATTAAAGCCTCATGGCGAATTGCTTCAGGAGCTTGGGCTTGCAAATTTTGAAAAGGCAGCAGAAGTAAGCGGCCATGGCTTCTATTACCTGATGGGCGACATTGCAAGGCTTGAACTGGCATTGGTGAATTTTGCTGTTGATTTTCTGGCAAAAAAAGATTATCTCTTGGTTCAACCTCCTTTGATGATGAGAAGAAAGCCATATGAAGGCGTAACTGATTTAAAAGATTTCGAGACAATGATGTACAAGGTTGAAGATGAGGATTTATTATTAATTGCAACATCAGAGCATCCGATTGCAGCAATGCTCATGAACGAGACTTTTGATGAAAAGCGGCTGCCAATGAAGTTCATCGGATTAAGCCCGTGCTTCAGGAAGGAGCTTGGAAGCCACAGCATTGACACAAGAGGCTTGTTTAGAGTGCATCATTTCAACAAGATAGAGCAGTTCATCTTCTGTAAGCCGGATGACTCATGGAAATTCCACGAGGAATTGTTGAAAAACGGCGAAGAGATATTCCAGCATCTAAAATTGCCCTATAGGGTTGTCAACATTTGCACAGGAGACATTGGAACAGTTGCTGCAAAAAAATACGACATAGAGGCATGGTTTCCTCGCGAGAATCTGTACAGGGAAGTCATAAGCTGCTCAAACTGCACATCCTACCAGGCAACAAGGTTGAATATAAAGTACAGGAAAGGAGAGGAAAAAGAGTTCATGCACACATTGAACAGCACGGCAGTAGCAACATCAAGGGCAATAAGAGCTATTGTCGAAAATTACCAGCAGAAAGACGGCTCAATAAAAGTTCCAATTGTATTGCAGAAGTACATGGGAAAGAAAGTGATTGGAAAGAAAGAGTGATTTTTAGGAAATTTATAAAAATGGCAAAAATACACTGGTTATTCTATATCGCAGTTGGATTATTCGTCTCAATTTCGTCATGGAGATTGAATTACGAAAAGCTGATCTTTTTCTTTTATATTGGATTATTTTTCATCTTGATTGGCATTCTGAAGCTGATTTTCAGTCTGATAAAAACAAAGATGAGCAAAAAGGAAAAAGTTCACCATAAAAGCCCGCAGCAGCATGTCAAGTACTGCCATAATTGCGGGGCTGCATTAAGGCATCAGGCAAGATTCTGCACAAGATGCGGCGCAAAGGTTTAGCAAAATATATAAATCATCAAAATTTTATAGACATAAAATGTGCTCTCTGTTCAAGGACATTCTGGGAAGCTCTGAAAGCCTGTTCAGGGAGAAAAGCGACGTTCCCCTTGATTTTTCTTTCATACCGAAGCTTGTGCCATACAGGGAAAAGGAGCAAAGGGCAGTTGCAGCATGCATAAAGCCATTGTTCAGTGAAAAAACAGGCAGGCACTGCTTCATCTACGGCCAGCCAGGTGTAGGAAAAACAGTTGCATGCAGGCATCTTTTAAGGGAAATCCAGGAAGAGACTGATGATATAGCGCCTTTTTACATAAACTGCTGGAAGCACAATACCACTTACAAGATAGTGATTGAAATATGCGATTTGATGGGCTTCAAGTTTGTTCAGAACAAGAAGACAGAAGAGTTGTTCAGGTGGATAAAGCAGAATTTAAACAAGAAATCCGTTGTTTTCGCGCTTGACGAATCAGACAAGCTTGAGGATTTGGATTTTCTTTACATGATACTTGAGGAGATAGAAAGAAAGGCAATAGTTTTGATAACAAATTACAAGGATTGGATAAATGAAGTAGAGGAAAGGATCAAGTCAAGGCTCATGCCTGAAATGATAGAATTCAAGCCTTACAGCCATGAGGAAACAAAAGGGATTTTGAAGCAGAGAATGGAATTTGCGTTCCAGCCCAATGTGTGGGAAAATAATGCATTTGACATCATAGCAAAGAAAGCAGCTGACATGGAGGACATAAGAACAGGCTTGTACCTGATGAAGCAGGCTGGATTGGCTGCAGAGGACAAATCATCAAGAAAAATAACCCTTGAGCATGCCAAGCTTGCGCTTGACAAAATAAAGGATTTCAGCATTAAAAATAAGGACGAGCTTGCAGCGGACGAGCAGCTGATTCTGGACCTGGTAAAAAACAACTCCGGCAAAAGGATAGGTGATTTTTTCAGGCTGTACCAGGAAAGCGGAGGCAATCTTGTCTACAAGTCATTCCAGAGAAAGATAGGCAAGCTGGAAAAAAACAGGTTCATAGCTGTTGAGAAGACTGCAGGAGGAGATGATGGCAACACAACAATCATCAGGAGCATTTCCGAGAAAAAACTAACTGATTTCTAAATGTTTTTCAAATTTTTATTCAAGAACTCAATAGTCTTTTCCCACGCATCCTTTGTCTGCTCAGGCGCATAATTTGCTCCTGATGGGTTTGCAAAGGCATGCCCCACCCCTTCATAGATGCGGATTTCATTCTGTATGTTCAATTGGTTTAATGATTTTTCAAATTCCTTGACGCTTGCAACCGGAATTGAAGTATCCAGGCTTCCAAAAATCCCGAGCACGGGCCATTTTATAACAGAGAGCTTTGTTGCGTTTGTCTCAAGGCTTCCGTAATATACCACAGTTGCCGCAAGCTTTTCATTCAAGGCTAATTGCAGTGACATCTGGCCGCCGAAGC
>JACPMU010000015.1 GCA_016185865.1 Candidatus Woesearchaeota archaeon
AATCAAAAGTAATAGAGTACTTGCAAAGGCCGTGCAAAATAAAGATAATGAAAGGCTATGTGTTCAGGCAAAACAATCCAGCTGTTGTTGGCGTTGAAGTGCTTGCCGGAACATTGAAGGCCGGAACTCCCCTGATGAAGAATGACGGCTCAGCAATAACAGAGGCGAAAAGCATACAGCAGGAGCAGGAAAGCATTGAGAAGGCTGAGAAAGGCAAGCAGGTTGCTGTTTCGCTGCCGAATGTCACGATAGGAAGGCAGGTTCATGAAGAGGACATTTTGTACTCTGCAGTCCCTGAAGAGCACTTCAGGAAACTAAAGGAATTGAAGAAATATTTAACACAAGAAGAAATTGAAGTCTTGAAGGAAATAGCTGAAATAATGAGGAAAAGCAGCCCAATGTGGGGGATTTAGAAATTTTTAATGTTTTGTTTATTGAAAAAATTGATAAAAATAATTAAAAAATAACGAGAGCGACTTTTAGATGTATACTGTGATAAAAGTAAACCGCTTGTGACTGTTTAAATAATTCAATTAAAATGCCGGAATTAAAAATACTCAACAATAAGGAAATAAAGGAAATCTATGGATTGGTTGAGAAGCAGTGGGGCGCAAAAATAAAGCTTGATTACGGGTTCCTAAAGAACAACAAGAACAAGATTTTTGTTGTTAACAAAGACATCTCAAAAATTGACTTTTCAAAGCTGAGGCTGAACTCAGTAGGAATGTATTTCTGCGAGATTGACAGCAGGGGAATAAGGCTCAGCATTGAGGGTTCCCAGATTATCGGCCCGAAAGCAGCGAAAAATGTTGTTGAGCTTGATGAGGAAGAAACAAGAAAATGGCTCAAGGGAGAGGATCTGGAAAAAGAATGCAAGGACTGCAGCGGATTCATTATTTTAAAGAATAAAAAAGATTTTCTTGGAAACGGAAAATACGCTAACGGCAGGATTTTGAATTATGTGGGAAAGACGAGAAGGGTGAACATATCTTAAATTATTATAAGGAACTTTATTTAAGAGCTTCTACACCAAATTCTTTTAATCTTTTAGCAATTATTGTTCTAGCCTTTTCTTTATCTGATAAATCTAGCTCATATTGCCAAAAACCAGATCTTTTGAAGGCAGAACAAATACCATCAAGCAATTCGTAGAAACTGGATGTTGCTCTTTGCATAGAAAGAACTCTATCAATATTTTTTCTATCTAGGGCTAATTGCAATAAATCAGCACGAAGCAAAGAACCAATACCTTGTTCCCTATATTTTGGACTTACATAATGGTAAAACATCTCTAATGTAGTGGGCTGCTCTTGAACATTTCTTCCTAAATAAAAACCAAGCGGAATGTCGGGTCTTTCTGCAGATGCAATCATTTTTCTTACAGGACTTGCATCACCAATTAAAAGACTGCCCATTTGTCCGTCTCTTAATGCAATATTTGATATATCATTCTGTGAAGAGTCTCTTATTTCATAGACTTTTCCCTTTAAAGAATACCTGGTAACAGGCTTGTGCTGTATTACTACATCATCAAGATAGGAATTACTTAATCCATTTTGATAAAACTCAGGCCCTTTACCAAATTGTATAGGACTTACACTAACAGATGAACCAGGAATTGTTTGCAAAAGCGCCATTTTTACCAATAAGTCCCCTGAAACATCTTATATTTAAATCTTTCGGTTTTGACTACTTATAAGTGGTTATTTTGGTAGAAAAGACAGGACTTGAGCCACTGCTTTTTCCATTCTATCATACAACTTTCTGTTTTGCCTTTCATAATCTCTCAGGTCGGCCTCTCTTCTTGCCCTGTAAAGCTGATGCCCTTTTCTTTGAAAGAAATCATCAAGCAAGAAATGAACAAAGGTAACTACCTGAACCTGCAATCTTTCAGGAATTTCAATTTCAGTGGAGGAATATCTCATCAGATATTCCACAGCGTTTAAAAAACCCTTTGTTGTGTTGTAATCTTCGAATGCGTCAAGAACCCAGGGAGAGTTTTCCCGATAAATTATACCTTTTTCAACCTTGTCTCGTATGCTGGGCCTGGCACCTATAATCTTCACTCCAAATTCATCCTCCACAAAAGATTGCCTATAAAAAAAATCTCTATCGCCTTTAGATACTTCCATAGCTCTAAAAATCTTATATAACAACTTGCTTACAATCCTCTTCCTTGTTTTGATTCTTTCAAGCCAACCATATAGTGTATAATTTGGATAGCCCTGGTTCGGGTTGCTGCGCAAGTGCATTGTTACGCCGTCTTCTGTAATTTTTTTAAGGTTTAGGAAAGGGTTGTTGGCATCAGTTTCATCTTTCATTGTTTTGGGCTTTTTTTGGACATAGTGATGCCATTTATGTGTATAGCCAACCAACCTAGCCATATCAGGGTCTATTCCATCAGGCACTTCTGTGTCTAACAGAATTTTTAGCATATCGTAAGCATTGCCTGCATTTACTTCATTAAAAACAATTCCTCTGGATTCCAAGCTTCCCAGGTCATGCCTGAATCTTGATATTAATCCTTCGCCATATGCAAAATGATCTTTGAGAGCTGCAATTATTTCATCCATTAGTTCAGGACGCAGAATGCCGTGCTGCCTTCTGAAGTCTCCATAAGGGTCAGCAACTAGCACAAGATTTTCCGATATAGTGGCTGCACTTGGATTTTCCGCTATTTTTTCCAAAGCAAGCATTTTACCCTCCGCCTTTGTAATCAAGAAATTAATGATGACTTTTGATTATTTTGGCTTAAAATCTAAACTTAATTGAGTACCAGTATTCCTGTAATCTGCAATCATTTCTGCATGGTCTGGCAATAGCTTCATCATCTCCTTAAAGCCGCCAAGTGTGAAAAGAACATGTTTCCTTGGGTCATAATCACCAGGTCTATCCAATGCAATTAATTCACGACCTTTTCTTCTTGCGGCTCTATCATACACCATAGTAAATCTTTGCAGTTGCTCGTCTGCCAAATGCCTTGCGTGTGTATAGCTTTCTATTCTTTCTTTGGGATCATTGTCCAGAGGATCAATGTTTTCCCTTCCGCCTGCATCACGTACAAGCCATTTTCCAATAAAACCGTTCCAAGTAATTCTGTCATAAAATGTTCTTTGTCTTTTTCTTTCGATTAACTCATCAATTTTACTTTTGATTGCCTGAACTTCCGGATACTGCTCGTACATCATTATTGCTGATCTTGCCGATGCAGCTTTTGCACTTACTAAATCACTTATTGTATAAACTGCAAGCCTCATTAATTGAGGGGTGCTTCCATTCTCTCTTCCTGAAGCAACGTCAATACCGTACCTGTTAAAGGTTTTATTAGCGTATTGACTGCCAACAACTCCTGGAGCTGAGTTTGCAACACGCATAGCAGCGCTCATTGGTTTTCCGTCTTTTTCCAAATTACCAAATCTTTTTACAAACTCCTCTCCAACAACATAACTAATTCCGCTGCCATCTAAACCGATTACTCTTCCATCTTTAGAAGCCATTCTTAATTGCAGCATTATCTCTGCAAGAATAGGATCGGTTTCGTAACTGTTACTTATCAAGTCTGATCCTTTTACAACAAATCTTCTAAATGTCTGATCAAGTCCTTCACCACCATCTCGGGAAAAATCATGCCGCAGGGAGTAAGCATAAGGATTTATATCTGCCCACCTTGTGGCATCCATAACAATTCTTACTGCTTTAGCATGGTATTTCCTGTAGTCTTCCCTTTCAGTTCCCCTTACTCCATGAGGAATGTATCCATTTAGTCTCTTTTCAAGATCTTCAGCAATCTCTCTTCTGCCTTCAGTTAACTGTCTGGAATATTCTGCTGCTTTGCCCAATTCATTTCTTAGTAGAGAATCCAGCCATTTGTTTTCTAAATCTTTGATTTTTTGGGCTTCTTCTATTTTATCATGCAATAAATCTGCAATAACAATTATGTAATCTAAAGGAACACCCGCCTTTAATGCTATTTTTAGCGATTCTTGCAAATCACTATAAATATGGGAGCTTGCAGGCAGTCCGCTGTGCCTTCTCTGCCCAAGGGCTTTGAAATCTCTTTGGACATCTGCCTCGATTCTTGCTGCTATTTCCTTTTGCGGCTCTGTCAGCCACTTTCCATACTTCTCTTCAGTTAATTTAAAATATGGAGAATCCAAAAAACTTCCAAAAAATAAATGCTCCTTGAGCCATCTTCCGTAATCATCCCTTACTGCTTTGTTTGTTGGGTTGCGCAATACCTGGTCAACTAACAAGTCATCAATAGTCAGAACATACCTTCCTGCAGGAGAAACAGAAGCATGGTACCTTGGTTCTTGCATTGCAGGCTGTGTGCGAGATAAAGATGCCCCGTCAGTTGGCTTTTGCTCTTCTCTAACAGCCCTTAGAACAAGGCCTCCTGCTACACTAGCTGCCATGTTATTAAACCATTCTTTAAATTCTCTTGGCGACATCTTTTTATCTTTTCCTCCAATTATACAACTCGCTTATCCCAGCATTCAGTCTTCTGTTTATCATCCTCTTTTCCTTCCCAAGAACCTAAATTACAAAGTCCCCTATCAAAATATGATGTTTTGTCCATTTAAAAATCTATCTGTTTCTGTTATTGGAATTTTTAGAAAGAGCTTTCTTTTGTTTTTATTTAATTTATTTTCCTTTATTTTCAATAGTAACAGCTATTTTGTTCTTTTTTTCCTTTAAATAAGCAAGCAAATCCCTGTTCAACTCAAAAGAAGCCTTATTCGAGCTTGTTGCAAGCGTCCTTTCAGAAACAAAATCGGTTTTTCTGATAACAATTTCTTTGTTGTCACCAAAATCCGGGTTTAGCTCTGCGTTGATTTTTTCTTTTATTTTTTTATTGTTTATTGCTTCCATTGTTATTATAATTTTTTTGTTTTCTGATTTATTGATGAATTGCCTGATTTTTTCCAATTCAAAATCAGCATTAACACCTATTATGCAGTCTCCTTCCAAAGTAACTTCTTTGTCTTTTGTGAACTCCAAAGTTGTCTTATGCATTCCAAGAATATTGGGGTGCCCGCAAGCATGGAATTTGTACATCATTTTGATTGGATTATGAAAGTCACTGCAACATCAGCAAAATTGGGATGATGGAGTGGCTGCCTTTCTCTTTTAATATTTCCTTGATTTTGTCATAGCGGTCCATATTGAGATAGTACTTCCAGCCATGTTCCTTTTTCTTTTTGCAGCAGATCTTCTGTTTTATTAAAGCTTCCAGAACAGCATCAACTTTGTCTAAATCTTCTTTTGATATTCCAGATTTTAAAACATGAATATAAACAGAGCCTTTGCCAAAGCAGTTTTGATCAAAAAGCTTCTTTACCGCTGTCCTGCTTATTCTTATATATTCACTCCTCTTTACTTTAACCATATAAAAAATGATGGCTGGGAAATATATAAATGTGTAGTCTAAATTTAGTCCCTTATGGGTCTAAATAGAAACCTTTAAATAGGAATCCATATTTACAATATTCACAATGCCAAAATCAGTATTTTTGCAGGAGGAAGGCAACACTCCTAAAAACAGGATATGGAGCTTTTTAATAATCCATTCAGAAAAAAAAAATTCAATGAAGGACATTGCAAGACACTCTAAGGTGGGCTATACTAAATTAAAACAGATATGGAAAGAGTTTAGGGAAAAAAAGATAGTGTTGCAGACAAGAACTGTTGGAAAGGCAAAGATGTACAGGCTAAACCTTAAAAATCCAGTGGTAAATAAATTTATAGATTATTATTGGGCCGTTGTCGATTATTATTTCATCAGCAGGCTCTGCAGATAATCCTTTTTGAACTTGAACCCGTTCTTTTTTGCCAGCTTCTCAATCCCGTTCACAAAATTGCTTCCGTATTGTGCAGCCTGCTTTTTGCGCCATGCAAATTCCTTCTTCAGGCCGATAAATTCTGCTGCCTCCCTTAGTATTATTTTTTTATTGTCTTTATCAATTTTAAACATTGGATGTATGTTCATTGCGGCTTTTACCATCTCCTTGTCCAGGAATGGGGTTCTTAACTCAAGCCCAAGGTGCTTTGCAATTGCAAAATCCCTTGCCAAGTCCCTGCCCCACATATTTTTCAGCCCGTTCCAGCATTCCTTGTGCAGTGCCTCAAAATCATTGTTTTGCAAAGCAATTTCATGCCTCTGGTAGCCTGCAAATATCTCCTCGCTTCCAATGCCGCCAAACAAGGCATTATCTCCATTAGCCAAGGCCAGTTTACCGGCAGCATATAACACAGAGCCAACGCTTACTTTGACAATGTCTGCATCGTTCAATAATTTCACAACATTTTTGACAACGCTTTCAAATTCATCCAGGCTCAATATCTTATATTTGAAATTGAACCCGTATTCCTTTGCAATTTTCTTTGCCCATTCAATGTCATCGGAGTTTTCAATTCCCACAGTGTAGCAGGTAAAATTGCAGTTTAATTTTTTTAAAATAAAAGAAATTAATGAGCTATCGACCCCTCCTGAAAAAAACACCCCTACTTTTGCTGTGATTCTTTTTTTAACTGCATTAATTATTGCTTCTGCAAGCTCCCGCTTAGCCCTTTCCTTGTTGGTTTCAAGGCTGTCAAAGCTGTTCTCCATTCCGGAAATGAATTTTACCCACAAGTCCTGCGGAATAAGCTTGTTTTCCTTCACAATTCCTAAAATTTTGGTCATAGAATTGGTTATTTGTTTATTTGTCAAAAACCACCCATCAGTCGAATGCGAGTGAGCGAATCACTCGCTCACAACTCACTGGGCGGCATGTTTATGCACCGTCATATTCAGGTGGTTTTGGACACTACAAAATTTCACTTATTTGAAGTGGTTTTTGAGCATATGCAAAAATCAAAGATTTTTGAATATCCGAAAAACTTTGTTTTTCGTATACATCCAAATTCCATGTAATGTTTTAGCTACACATAAACCACTTATCATAGATAAGTGGAATTTTGATGTTTAAAAAGCTTTAGTTTATCATCAAATCAGAAATCATTAAATACTTGCCTTTTTTTTATTCCTCATATGCCAAAAGACATAAGCAAGGACGAGCAGATTGGCTTTCACAAAGGATCCTTGACAACGCTTGCAAAGGAAAGGGAAGAAATGCTCAAAATATTGTCCATAGTTGAGCAGCTCATGCAGATGCACATCAAGAACCTGCAGGAGCTGGGAGTTGATTTGCAAAAGGAGGCCCAGCAGGCAAAGACAAAAAAGCCAATTGAGGATGCCTTGAGGTAATTATTTCTTGAATAATCTGCCAAATATTCCCGGCTTTTCTTTGACATCAGGTTTTCCCTTCTCCATCTTTTTGAACAGCCCAAGGTTTCGAATGGCTTCTTCAAGCTCTTCAAACTCTGTCTTAGGAGTTTTTTGCTCTTTAGCTTTTTTTTCGGCTTCCTGTTTTTTGGCTCCATACAATGTGCCAAATATGCTCGGGCTTTTTTGCTCCTGTTTTTTCAAGCCCTCTAATTCCATCCTGTCCTGATCAAGTTCTTTTTTAAGCTTCTCCTGCCTTTCCTTTTCCTTTTGCAGCATAATCTGCTTTTTTTCCTCAGGAGTTTTATACAATCCGACCTTGTGGAAGAATTCCATCATCTTCTCTTTTCTTTGCCTAGACGATTTTTCCCGCTCCAGCCTCTTTTTATTCCTTTCAATTTCTTTTGATTTTTCTGCAGCTTCTCCCTGCTTTGCCAGCTCTTCCTGCTTTCTTTTTTTCTCCCCATCTGCCTTTTGCTTTTCCAGCTCTTTCCGCTTCCTGATTTCTTCTTCTTTTTTTGATTCTTTCTGGCGCTTTTTTTCCTCAGCAAGAATGCTCATATGCCTGTGCAATGCAAGCAGTTTATGGTAGACATCATGCTTTTGGCTTACAGGCAGAACCGAATAGATGTTTCTTGCCTCAATGTACATCATCTTTGCCTTGGGAATGTCATTATTTTTAAGGGCTTTTTTTAATTCATCAAAAGCATGATAAAACCTCTCAAGCGCGCGGGCTGCCTGCCTCTCTTCCTTCTGTTTTTCAATCTCTCTTTGCTGCCTTAACTCCAAATCTTTTCCAAGCATTTCCCTGCTTTCCTTTTCCTTTTGCAGCAGAATCTGCTTTTTTTCCTCTTCTACCCTTTTTTTCTCATCTTCCAGTTTTCTTATTAA